>NZ_JBJTMK010000019.1:0-3943 GCF_046070465.1 Candidatus Planktophila sp.
CCCGGAACTGGTATCTCCGATGTAACAACGTTATCGAGCGGGCGACGAAAGGCTGCTGTAGAAAGAGAAGTCCCGCCAAGTATCTTGGGGGAGAACCAACCACGTCCGTCGCTCTTTGCAAGCAAGGCAGAGCGCCAGCTATCGATTTTCCTCAAAGATATTTATGGCGCCGATGACAGCGTTAACGGCGCGACCGACGTTGTTGGAGCAGCAGGTGCGCTGAAAGTCAGCTTTCCAAAGTTGGCTCCTGCGATGGATTTGATTTCAGTTCTCCATGGTATCCGTGATGAAGCCACAAGCGATGCAGCATCGGCTCTTGCGAAGAAGTTATGGCAAGAGCGCGATGTTATTTTCAATAATCGATTAGTCCGAAAGTACTTTGCTGGGATTTATCCAGGAGTCCAAATCACTGAAGGCATCTTCTCTGTAGGGTCATATACATCGCAGACCTTGGGCTTTATTGTCTCTGAGATCTTGCAAAAGGAGGAGAAGTATCAAGAGGCGATTGCCGTTCTCAATGAGATGCGCCCGGATCAATTGGTGGGAATTGCACTTGCTGATATTGAGATTACAGCAGGAGATTTTGATGGTGCGATTGAGACGACCGAGGACATCGAGAACGAAGATGATGCAACGGCGATGATGTTGGTCTTGCGCGGAGTCGCATTTCGCGAGAAGGGGCTCGATGATGCTGCGCTGGAATGCTTCAAGCGAGCTATCGCAAAGAAGGCGCGCTCTGAAGGCGTGATTCATCGCGGTTTATTCGAGCGGGCGATGACCTATAAAAAACTTGGCAAGAAGGCTGCCGCTAAGAAAGATTTAGAGAAGATTCTGGTCGATGATCCCAAAGCTACCGGCGTGAACGAGGCCCTTGCCGCGCTTTAAGGACGAGTTCAGTGGCCAGGGGTGTGCTAATGTATCCGTACAGACGATGTACGTACAGGAGCAAAGATGACAACATCTTCAGAGGCAAAGAGTGAACGCCTCAACATTCGCATTCAGCCTGCTCGATTGGCAAAACTAGAGAGAGCGGCAGCCCTGCGGAATCAATCCTTGTCGGAGTTCTTACTTGCAAGTGCTGCAGCTGCGGCAGAAGATGCGATTTTAGATCAGAAGGTATTTGAGATTTCGCAAGCTGATTTTATGAAACTTGAAAAGGTGTTGGCGGCTCCTGCCAAGAAGAACCAAGGGCTTGCGGATTTGTTGGCAAGTAAATCGCCTTGGAGCTAGCTGCACTTTCAGTCGAAGAGATTTCCTCGCTTCATGTATGCGACGAATTCTCATGTGGCAATAATCTTCTGGATAGATGGTTGGAAAAATACGCCCTTCTAGCAAATAAAACTCAGAGTGCGAAGGTCTATGTATTGACAAATAAATCCAAAAAAGTTTTTGGATATTACGCGCTTTCAATGGGCAGCGTAGATTACAAAAAGGGCACATCTCGGGTACAGAAGGGGCTTGGGCGCCACCCAATTCCAGTAGTTCTCATTTCACGGCTAGCAGTTGATGGCTCTTTGCAAGGACGCGGGATTGGTGCACATCTCTTACGTGAAGCCGTGCTGAAATCGCTGCTGGCTGCTGAAAAAGTGGGGGCCGTTGCAATAGTTGTTCACCCGATAGATGGTCTGGCGCGGCGTTTCTATGGCAGATACGGTTTTGAGCAATCACCAATTGATGCCGATGTGATGATGGTGCGGATTAAAGATATTAAGCAAGAACTGAAGATTTAATAATTCGCCGGAGTTCGTCGCCCGGGCTATTTTGTTCTTCGTGCAATCATTAGCTATGGATAATCGCAAGCTTGGTCGATTGATGGGTTACATCTTGCTTGGTGCAGGTATCGGGCACTTTATCTTTCCGGCACCGCTTGATTCGATTGTGCCGGCGGCACTGCCAGGTGATCCCCGTATCTACACCTACCTCAGCGGCTTAGCGGAAATTGCAATTGGCTTAGCACTTCTCACTCCGATGTCGAAGAAAGTTTTAGGTAGGCCGGTAAAGCTCTGGGGTGCATATAGCGCCTTTGCTCTCTTCATTGCGGTTTATCCAGCGAATATCAATATGGCGATTCAATGGAGCGATCGAGCTATGCCAGAACCGCTGATTGCTTACGCGCGGCTGCCATTTCAGTTCTACTTTCTCTATGCAGCATGGCAGTTAATCAAAGCTATTAAGCACCGAATGGCTCTCTGAAGCCAATAGGGGTTTCACTCATGGAGATATCAAGTGGGGTCGTGCGATTATTGGATATGCGAAAAGTTATTGGCTATCTGGCTGTCATTGTTCTTTCTCTCTCGTTAACCACCCCAGTACAGGCAGCTTCAATTGCGGGAAGCAAATGTGCCAAGAAGGATCAAACCAAAGTCGTAGGTGGAGTGAAGTATCTCTGTCTTGCCAATGGGAAGAAGTTGGCATGGAGCAAAGCGCCATCAGGTAATAACTCAGGAAAGCCAGCTGCAACAAATCAATCGCAAAGTAGCGCGTTGGTCAATAATGATCAGATATTTAATTTGCCAGTTGATGCAAAGGCGCCGCTTAATTTAGATTTGAAAGGGCAAGGCCAAGGTGACGGGCTGACCTTTGTCCCATATGGGCTGCCGCCAGGAAAATCTCGTGCGCCAGGGGCGGTGGTGTATAGCGGCAACCTGCAGCCAGTTTTCTATGCAGCGATCGGAACAGCGGTATTGGCTCCAGTCAGTGGCAAGGTTTATAAGGTGACCAAGCTCTACTCAGGTGATTACAACATCTCATTCTGGGAGAGCGGCTTGAAATATATCTGGGAGGTCGAACACGTTATTAACGTCAAGGTTAGCGATGGCGAGAAAGTTGTAGCAGGTCAAGCAATTGCACAGGTCAGTGATTACGATGAAAGGTATACGCCGGGCATTGGCTTTGTTGAACTTGGCGTCTTTACCGCAGTAGATGGCAAGCCATTGCATCTTTGTCCATTCACCAACATCGCCTCCGCCCAACGAGAGCGAATCACCAATGAAATTAAGGCGATGGTCGCTGCCGATACAGCTCGCGGATACACCATTCCGGCGATGGCGGTGATTGGGTGTATCAATACTGATCCGATAGCAGGGTAATTTTTTTCATCAATTTAAGCGGACGTGGTGCACCTTAAGGAGTCGTAATGTCAGAGATTGTTGTCTTAACTGATGGTGAGTGTCGTTTCTGCGAGGCGACGCTGGGGTGGATGCAGAAGAATTTAGTGGTAGATGCGACGCCATTTCAAAGGGCAGATCTCGGCAAGTATGGACTCAGCTATGAAGAGTGCTCCAAGGCCTTGCATGTGGTGCATGCAGGACGGGTCTATGTCGGCGCTGATGCGATTGCCTATCTATTGGGACGGCGCGGAAATTATGTATTGGGCTTTATCGTGCGCGCATCAGGGCCGCTGGGGCGCTTTGGGTATAAGTGGGTTGCCGGCCATCGAAATTCTTGGTTGATTCGCTTTGCCACAAAGGTGATCGAGCGCTCGCTCTAAGCCTCTTCTTGCAACTTAAAGTAGTTGTACGAAATCTTGTACAGGTGTGTTATTGTGGGCGAAATCAAAGGAGCTCACCATGTCTATTCCAGCATCTAACGCACGTGCCAACTTCTTCAAACTCATCGAGCAAGTCAATGATGATCAAGAGGCGGTTCTGATTACCTCCAACGCTGGCAATGCCGTGCTCGTCTCCGAAAGCGAGTGGGAGAACATGTTGGAGACCGTTTATTTATTAGGTCATCCAGAGAGTCGCCGAAACCTTGATGAAGCTCGTGCCCAAATATCTGCTGGCAAGGTAACTCGAATCGAATTCAGCAAAGGCAATGTCTTTGAAGAGATGAAGGTTCTCTCTTCCCGCTCTAAGAAGAAAGTGACCAAGTGAGCAGGGCTCCCAAAACTTACTCATATGCCTTTTCTGAGAAAACTGTTGAGGATTATCAATATTGGGAA
>NZ_JBJTMK010000020.1:0-3276 GCF_046070465.1 Candidatus Planktophila sp.
AAGGCGATCGAAGTCTGTGCGCTGTTCTACACGAGTTGCTTCAACCTTGTATGTGACCTTAAGGACTGGTGAATAGATTGAGTCAACAGGAATGCGACCAATCTCAGCTCCAGCTGCCTTGTTCTGAACTGCTGTTACGTAGCCACGGCCGCGCTCGACAGTAAGTTCGATCTCAAGGTTTGCCTTGTCGTTAAGAGTTGCAATGTGAAGCTCTGGGTTATGAATCTCTACACCTGATGGGACTGCAATGTCAGCACCTGTAACAGCGCCTGCACCGGTCTTGCGGATGTAAACAACTGAAGGCTCATCGTTATCTGATGAGAGAACAAGGTTCTTGATGTTAAGGACGATATCAGTGAGATCTTCCTTAACGCCTTCGAGTGTTGTGAACTCATGGAGAGCTCCTGCAACGCGAATGCTTGTTACTGCTGCACCTGGAATAGATGAAAGCAATGTACGACGCATTGAGTTGCCGAGTGTGTAACCAAAACCTGGCTCGAGAGGCTCGATGATGAAACGTGAGCGGTTCTCGCCAATTACTTCTTCGCTAAGTGTTGGACGCTGTGCAATTAGCACTGTTGTTCCTCTTTCTTCTCACGGAAACCCACTATTTGATTTCCTTATTTAGCTACTGAAAATGAATTACTTGCTGTAGAGCTCAACGATGAGCTGCTCTTGAACCTGTGTGTCGATAATTGATCGAGCAGGTACACCATGAACGATGATGCGCATCTGTGATGGCACAACTTCGATCCATGCTGGAACAGCCTTCTCACCGAACTCGGCGCTAGCGACGATGAATGGTGTGAGGTCGTGTGACTTTGGAAGAACATCAATGATGTCCATTGGAGAAACACGGAATGATGGAATGTTGACCTTCTTGCCGTTCACAAGGAAGTGTCCGTGGCGCACCAACTGGCGTGCCATGTCACGTGACTTTGCGAAACCTGCGCGGAAGACAACGTTGTCGAGACGAGTCTCAAGAATGACGAGAAGGTTTTCACCTGTCTTGCCCTGCTTGCGGTTAGCCTCTTCGTAATATCCACGGAACTGCTTCTCGAGTACACCGTAAATACGTGCGCACTTCTGCTTTTCACGCATCTGGAGTAGGTACTCAGATTCCTTAGAACGGCCGCGGCCGTGCTGTCCTGGTGGATATGGACGTGATTCGATCGGACACTTTGGTCCATCGCACTTTGAGCCCTTGAGGAAGAGCTTTACTTTTTCGCGACGGCAACGCTTGCAGTCTGCTCCGGTATAACGAGCCATTTATTCTCTCCCTTTCCTTAAACTCGACGTGGCTTTGGTGGACGGCAACCGTTGTGTGGAGCTGGAGTTGTATCTGAGATAGCTCCAACTTCAAGTCCTGCTGCCTGTAGTGAACGAATTGCAGTTTCGCGTCCTGAGCCTGGGCCCTTAACGAAAACATCTACCTTCTTGAGGCCGTGCTCCTGTGCGCGACGAGCTGCTGCTTCTGCTGCGAGCTGTGCTGCGAATGGAGTCGACTTACGTGAACCCTTGAAACCAACCTGGCCTGATGAAGCCCATGAAATTACTGCACCGGTTGGATCAGTAATTGAAATGATTGTGTTGTTGAAGGTTGACTTGATGAAAGCCTTACCGACAGCAATGTTCTTCTTCTCCTTCTTGCGGAGCTTTACCTTGCCCTTACCTGCGGCAGCGGTCTTTGACTTAGGAGCGGCCATTACTTAGTCACCTTCTTCTTGCCTGCGATTGCCTTACGAGGACCCTTGCGAGTACGTGCGTTTGTATGTGTGCGCTGACCACGTACAGGAAGTCCCTTACGGTGACGAATACCTTGGTAGCTCTGAATTTCAACTTTACGACGGATGTCACCAGCGATTTCGCGGCGAAGATCACCCTCGATTTTGTAGTTAGCTTCGATGTATTCACGAAGCTGTGCGAGTTCTGCTTCTTGCAGATCCTTAACGCGAGTATCTGGTGAAATACCAGTTGCCTTCAGCGTTTCGTGGGAACGAGTAAGACCCATTCCGAAGATATAGGTGAGTGCGATCTCAATGCGCTTTTCGCGCGGAAGATCGACACCGACTAGACGTGCCATTTAATCAACCTGTTCTTTATCCGGAGGTCCTCCGCGATGCTCCTCGACATATTTATCGAGCCCTGGCCTACCGGTCCGGGGGTCTTAAGTATTTCTACTTAAGTCGCATCACGCGTACTTTTATTTACTTGTTGTCTTAGTTAACGTATTAACCTTGACGCTGCTTGTGACGAAGATTTTCGCAGATCACCATTACGCGACCCTTACGACGAATGACTTTGCACTTGTCGCAAATCTTCTTCACGCTTGGATTAACCTTCACGTGATTCTCCTTGTTAGCGAAACTATTTACTTGTAACGGTAAATAATTCGACCCTTTGTTAGGTCATATGGACTGAGTTCTACGATTACACGGTCTGCAGGCAAGATACGGATGTAGTTCTTGCGCATCTTTCCTGAGATGTGAGCCAAGACTTTATGTCCATTAGTAAGTTCAACACGAAACATTGCATTAGGAAGTGCTTCAGCCACAGTGCCTTCGATTTCGATCGCACCATCTTTACTAGCCAAGTAACGCCACCCAATTTCTATATCAGTATTAAACGAACACGGTTCAGCCCAGCCGAAAATCTGTGGATTTCTTGCTGGACAGAAGGGTGATTCTATGCGAGCGCCCCCTTATAAGGGAAATCCGCTCAAACGACCCCTATTTGTGACCGGCGACACGCCGAGGCCCTCACAAGCTAACTTTGGAAGTCTTCACGGCGAACCCAGGTCACCAAAACCCAGAGCGAGCAGACCAGAGTCACAATTAGAGATGGGAAGTAGAAAATCTTGTCTACAAAAATGCCAATAGGTGGAGAGCCTGGCATGAGCCCGCGTAGGGAGATCAGTGAATAAGTCAGAGCAGCTGACCAGGTGAGTGAGCTCAGGGTCGGTGGTCGCTGACCCGAAACCACCATGTAAGTCATGATGGTCACTGAAGTCATCGCCGTAATCATGAGCAACAAGATGATTACGACCAGGAGCTTGGTCGAGTTTGATCGGTGAGCTTCAAAGATTGAGGAAGATTCCCCGTTATTGAATTCACCAACGGCAAGCTTGAACGATTCCTCATCCCCCATCGTCACTGTTCGGAAAGAATCATTCCAAAGCCCACGGGTCATAGTGATGTCGAAGGTATCAATGTTCTTTGTGTAATTGAGAGGCAGGATGTTCTGAGTGATTTGATCGCCATTTTCTAGCGTCGAGAC
>NZ_JBJTMK010000021.1:0-10613 GCF_046070465.1 Candidatus Planktophila sp.
TTTCGTATGCAGTTCTTCGCAGAGCAGGGACTTCTTGAAGATATCTCTGATGTCTGGAAGGACCTCGAAGGTCAGTACGACAACTCATACAAGACCTGTTGAAGCGATCTTGTATGAGTTGTCGTACTGACCTTCGAGGTCCTTCCAGACATCAGAGATATCTTCAAGAAGTCCCTGCTCTGCGAAGAACTGCATACGAAAGCCAGCCATCCACTGGAAGGCATCATCAGGAGTTCCCTGAAGGTACTGTGAGAGGTTGTTCTGGAATGCGTTTGATTCTGTTGCGTTATATGTGACCTTGTTGCCTGACTTCTTCTCGTATGCAGCTACGAGAGCCTTGAGCTGCTTTGTTGGAGATTCGTCAACTGTACGCGCGCCGAAAGACATTGGGCCTGATGCCTTTGAACCGCATGATGAAAGCACTGCTGCGCCTCCAGCGATTCCGATACCACCCAACGCTGCACCCTTAATGAGGGTACGACGTGATACTCCGTTTTGTTCTACTGACATTTACGTCCTCTAACTTTCTTGGAAGTAAAACCTCTTGAAAGGTTGCGTCGGCGCATTCGTCGACACGCGTAAAATCTAGGCTCACGAGCGTGAATACGCTACGGAGTTTGAGTAACGAAATGGTTACTTTTACGCCTAAAAGTGCTTTCCAAGGGTTGAGATTGAACAATTTTGTGCAGAAATTTGCAGATTTATTAAATATCCCACCAAATCACGGCTAATTGGCGACGTTCGGGCAGCGGATTTGCCTCGATGAAGGCATCAATCTCCCCTTGTCGGCTCTCTGGCAGGCAAAGTCTGCGGCGGATGAACCCATTAGCCCCATCGACCTTCTTGTCGAGCAGAATTTCTCCTTCAAAATACTCAATAGTCGCCATAATGCCCATCTCCTCCAAGACAGAGATGAGATCGCCTGCGACAGGCACAGTTGGTCGAATGACATTCCAAAAGTGCTTCCATCCTTCATTCATATTCGACATGGGATGAACGACAGGGACTTCAAGAACTACTCGTTTGCGTGCATGCGAATTGAGTGCAGCGAGAAATGGAACGATATCGCCTACATTGAAAGCTACATGGTGGACCGTGACAACATCGGCCATTGGAGATTCGCTCGCGACATCGGGCCATTGACCTAAAACTGTTTTAACCGAAACTCCATAACGTGCTGCATTGTTAGAAAAGAGCTCGAGCATCGCTTCTTGCTCATCGACACCCACGACATGTGCAGCAGGTGGAGTGATTGCAAATGCCCCTATTCCTCCACCGCAACCAATATCAAGAACGGATCCACCGATTGGCATCGCCTCACGCGCACGTTGGTGCGAGAGTGAATCTTTAATTACTTCAGGAATTTCAAAGAGTGCAGGTGGATGAATCCAAGGTTTTTCTATAGCTTGGTCGAGAATTTCTTGAGGAATCGCCCACTTGGCAAGGTCTTGCTTCCATTGCTCTGCTGCACTCATCATGCCCTATTCCTGACTTTCTGACTTTGCGATTTCTTGCCTGACCGATTCCATATCGACTCCACGAATCGCTGTAATCAACTCCTCGAGCGAAGCTTCAGGAAGTGCGCCTGCCTCACGGAATAAGAGCACCCCGTCACGAAATGCCATCAAAGTTGGAATGGAAGAAATGCCAGCTGCACCTGCCAACGCTTGCTCTACCTCGGTATCCACCTTGGCAAAGACGATATCGGGATGTTTGAGCGAGGCTGCTTCGAAGATTGGCCCGAACATCTTGCATGGACCGCACCACTCTGCCCAAAAATCTACAAAGACGATCGGGGATTCAACTACCAACTTCTCAAAGTCATCGCCCTTAACATTTATAGTCGCCATCTTTAAGCCTTCTTAAATAATTTGCTGAAGAATCCTGGTTCTTTGGGATCATTCTGATGTCCCTGACAGCGCTGAGACTTTGGTACACCCTTGAGCGCAATCTCAATATGCTGACCACATCCAGCCCATGAAGGCTTTCCGCACTTACGGCACGTTACTTTGTGACACATTTTCTTCTCTTTTCTCTAGTGAACAGCTGCTGGTGAATTGGAATAGGTGAGATAGCCGCCGTCAAGATTGGTCGCATCAAAACCAAGTTCTTTGAGCAACATCGTTGCTGTGTGGCCACGTTGACCGACCTGACAATTGACGAGGATTGGCTCTTTCTTAATTTCGCCAACGCGTTCGCGAATTTCATCGACAGGAATGTTGATGGCGCCCGGAATTGAGCCGTTTGCATATTCACTTGGCGTGCGGACATCAATTAGCTGATATCCAGCAGCACGTAAGTCTTCTGTCTGATTCCACTGTGCTGTCTTGAGCAATCCGCTCATCATATTTTCAGCGATATAGCCGAGCATATTGACTGGATCCTTAGCTGAGCCAAATGGCGGCGCATATGCGAGCTCTAGATCAGCAAGTTCTGACGCTGTGATTCCACCGCGAATCGCAGTTGCAATTACATCGATGCGCTTATCTACGCCGTCAACGCCAACTCCTTGCCCGCCGAGAATCTCCCCCGTCTTCGGATCAAAGATCAGTTTGAGTGCAATCTGCTTTGCATCTGGGTAATAACCTGCATGGTTATTAGGGTGAGTGTGAATCACCATCACTTCACGACCGGCAGCAATCAATCGCTTTTCATTCCAACCAGTTGCCGCAATCATCAAGTCAAAGACCTTCACGATGGCAGTACCAATCGTTTTGATGGGACGAGTATCTCGTCCTGCAATGTGATCAGCCACAACGCGACCGTGACGATTAGCTAAATTTGCGAGTGGTACCAAGGTTGCAGAACCGTCGATAGCGTCAATCTTCTCTGCCGCATCTCCGACTGCGTAAATATCGTGATTGCTGGTGCGATTGAAATCATCAACCTCGATTCCACCACGAGTACCAATGGTTAATCCCGCAGCATTTGCCAGCGCAGTATCAGGACGAACGCCGATAGCCAAGATAACTAGCTCGGCATCCAGCACGGTTCCATCTGAGAGTGCAACTGAGTCGGGCGTTACCTCTTTGGCGCTGACTCCAAGATGCAATGTGACTCCGTGCTTGCGCATCTCGTTCGCCACCAGCGTGGCCATCTCCGGATCTAGTGGAGCAAGTACTTGAGGAGCAGCTTCTACTACCGTCGTAGGCACACCTTTGTGAACAAGGTTCTCTGCAATTTCTACGCCGATAAAGCCGCCACCGATAACAACGGCGCTCTGTGGCATTGCATTTACGCGATGGGCAATCTTTTCGACATCTTCCACTGTGCGCAGAGTAAGTGCGCGTTCGATGCCGGGAATAGGAGGAACAACCGGTGATGCTCCTGGGCTAAGAATGAGCTTGTCATATGAAAGTACATACTCTTCATTCTTGTTCCAATCCTTCGCTGCCACAGTCTTGGTAACAGGATCGATGGAAGTTACCTCAGTTGCTATTCGAACATCCAAATTAAAGCGTGCGTGAAGGGAAGCTGGTGTCTGTAGCAGCAGTGCATCCTCTTCCTCAATGACGCCACCAACAAAGTATGGAAGGCCGCAGTTTGCATAACTCACGTGGCCGCTCTTTTCGAGGACAATAATTTCAGCATCGGCATCGAGGCGGCGCATACGGGTTGCAGCAGACATGCCGCCTGCTACTCCCCCGACTATGACTACACGCATTATTGAGTTACCAATGGAAGACCGGCTGCCTGCCACACCTGAATGCCGCCATCGAGGTTATAGAGAGATTTAAACCCGGCAGCAGCCATCTTGCCAACTGCGATTCCTGAACGCCGACCGCTATGGCAATACACAGCATAAGTCTTGCTCTTATCCAATTTTGCGATATCTGCACCAAAGGTCATTCCCTCGACATCGATATTGATTGCATTCGCAATATGTCCTGTGTAAAACTCTCCAGCAGATCGAACATCGAGAACTATGACTCCGGCTTCCTGGGTCTTCTTTTGGAAATCTGTGGCGCCCATATTTGTCGCTGCCGAACCTCCGCAAGAGGTAAGTGCAAGCGTTGAAGCGAATATCACTGCGATGAGCTTTTTCATTTAATTATTTTCTTTTCTATTAGGCAAGGCTAAGAAATAGCTTCTGTAATTTCTCTTGAACTTCTTTGCTGTTCTTCTTGTCATCGACGATGCATTCACGGAGACTTGTTGAAATTAGGGTGAAAGCCGCCGTATTCACTGCCTTACTGACAGCTGACATCTGCGTGACGATTTCATCGCAGTTACGACCTTCTTCCAACATGCGAATCACCGCTGCTAGTTGGCCATGGGCGCGCTTAAGGCGCTTCGCAATCGCCTCGGTCTGCTCTTCATCTTGAAGAACGTGGGTAGGGCTTTTAGCCATTTTTTAACACTTACAGATTTGATCGTCGGATAGTCCGCGAAGGGCATCTTCTACATGCTGGCCACAGCCAGACCAGGTGTACTTCTTGCACTTATCGCAGGTAACTCGTGAGCACATATTTCAATTCCTTTCGATGTGGGATATACCCCTGGGGGTATGCCGAAATAGTATCACAACCTGGGAAGGGGTGATTTATATCGCTTGCAGGATCCCATGTAGCTGCTTTGAGCGTGAGTTGTTGCAAGTGCCCTGCACCTACATATGCCTCTTGAGAACTATTTCAGGAAGGTTGTTACTTTCCCGCAATGACCGATAAGCATCAAGAGCAATTACAGCTTTGGCGAATCTGGGTACAAGATCGCCAGAGCGCTGTCACTGCCCCACAAGGCAACTTAGCTTTGATTCAAACTACGTGGCTCAATGAAGGTGAATCCTTTGATAAGGAAGCAGTGCTGGATAGTCAGTCTGCAACAGTTTCTTTAACAAATCTTGAGAAGAAGAACTTCAAGGGCGAAGTTGAAGCACGTGGATATCGACTCTGGGATGCCGCATCACCAAGCATTCAGAATTTCTCTCACATTGAAACTTACGACTACAACCCTGATTTAGCTTTCGAAGGAACTTATAAGGGCTACGAAGGTAGTAAACCAGTAGCGTTTGAATTTATTCGTGACAACGGGGGAACTCGCGATCTCGCAGTTCCAGGAGTCGCAACCGTGACTATCGGTGGAGCTGAATACAACCTTCATGCATTCGATGACGGCGGGCCACTTCTGCTCGTCTTTGCAGATCCAACCAATGGCAATGAAACTTACGAATCTGGACGCTTTTTGTTCCTTCAGCGCATTGAAGGAACAGACAAGGTAATTATCGACTTTAACCGCGCATTCGTTCCACCGTGCGGTTTCTCCATTAGTTATAACTGTCCGCTCCCACCACGAGAGAACAGAATTGCAATAGAAATCAAAGCTGGTGAACGTCTACCAATCTTTAAGAATAATCACTCGATCTACACATCCCTCTAAAGACCCAAACAAAGGAAGAACATGAAGAACCTCAAGACAGGACGCCGCGGCGCACTCGTTGCCCTCGGACTTGCTGCAGCTCTCGCTTTCAGCGCAATTACTCCTGCAGCGCAGGCTGCAGAGTCAACTGTTGATATTGGATCACTCTACGAGCCAGTCAACCTCGACAACACGGCTGGTGGCGGCCAGGGCGTTACAGAAGCGCTCAATGGCAACGTATATGAAGGTCTTTTCAAACTCACCGATAAAGGTACAGTAGAAAATCTTCTTGCAACAAAAGTTGTTAAGACAGATGGTGGCCTCACATACAAAATCACAATTCGTTCGGGTCTGAAGTTCCACTCAGGCGATGCTGTTACATCGGCTGATGTTAAGTACAGTGTCGAGAAAGTTACTGCTGCTGCATCAAAGTCAGCTCGCAAGAGCTCATTGAAGGCAATCTCATCTATCTCAACTCCTGATGCAAAGACAGTTGTATTTACGCTTTCCTCGAAGTCAATTTCATTCGTGTACAACCTTAGCTATGTCTGGATTGTGAACTCAGCTAACAAAGATGCGGCAAACAATGCAGATGGAACTGGTCCTTACAAGCTTGCATCATGGAAGCGCGGTTCAACACTGAGCCTTGTGAAGAACGATGCATACTGGGGTACAGAAGCAAAGACGAAGAACATTGTTTTCCATTACTACACTTCAGCAACTGCTCTTAACTCGGCACTTCTCACAAAGCAGATTGACATCATCACTTCAGTGCAGAGTCCGGATTCCCTAGAAGCCTTTAAGAAGGCAGGATTCACCGTGAACAACGGAGCATCAACAACCAAGTTGCTCATGGCATTTAATGATCGTGTAGCACCTTTCAATAATGTGAAGGTTCGTCAGGCAATTGTCTCTGCAATTGATAACGCCAAGCTGCTCAAGTCAGTCTGGGGCGATTACGGCACACTTACAGGTTCAATGGTTCCACCTAAGGATCCTTGGTACGAGAAGCTGACCGAAGTAAACCCTTATGATCCAGCACGTTCAAAGAAGCTTCTTGCTGAAGCTGGTTACGCTAAAGGATTCACATTCCAGCTTGAAACACCTAACTATTCACCACACCCAACTGCTGCAGCGTTCATTAAGTCAGAGCTTGCAAAGGTCGGAATTACAGTAAATATCAATGTCATTACAAACGATACTTGGTACTCAAAGGTCTACAAGGCACTTGATTTCCAAGCGACTCTTCAAGAGCACGTCAATGACCGCGATGTTGTTTGGTATGGAAATCCAAACTTCTACTGGGGATATAACAATCCAGAGGTAATTAAGCTCGTTGCAGATTCAGAGGCAACAAATGGAACTGCTCTTCAGGCAGCGATTCTGAAGCGTGCAAACCGCATCATCGTTAAGGAAGCGGCAAGCGACTGGATCTACCTCTACCCACAGATTGTGGTGGCTTCAGCAGGTGTTAGCGGGTATCCAATCAACGGCCTCAACTCGCAATTCTTTGCTTACAACATCGTAAAGAACTAAAGTTGGCCGTACGGAAAGACTCGTAAATAAGGTGGGGGCTTGATGCAACGATACATTGTGCATCGGGCCCTCACTCTTTTATTTTCACTAGCCGTCGCCTCCCTCGCCCTCTTCCTACTTCTGCGTGCGCTCCCTGGTGATCCTACTAATTCATTGATTTCAGTTGGAATGGATCCGGCGCAAGTTGAAGCTATTCAGGCGAGCCTCCACGTCAACGATTCTCTGCTGATTCAATACTTCTCTTGGATAAGAGATGCACTCACCTTTAACTTTGGGGAGTCATTTGTTGGTTACTTTCCTGTTGCTAAAGAGATTATCTCTAGACTGAACGTCACCCTCCCTCTCACTTTCCTGGCATTCTTCTTTGCCGCAATGATCGGCTCGCTCTTTGGATTTGTAGCCGCATATAAGCGAAATACATTTATCGGTACCCTCTTCAGCGGAATTTCGCAGCTAGGTTCTGCAGTTCCAGCTTTCTGGGTAGGCATCCTCTTGATTCAATCCTTTGCAATTAAGCGACCGCTCTTCCCTTCTGGTGGATTTCCCGTAGAAGGTTGGTCCACTCCAGGAGAGGCGATTCGATCTTTCACTTTGCCCGTTCTCACCATCGTTGTAGTGATGTCTGCTTCCATCTCGAGGTATGTCAGGACAATTTCTCTTGAAATCTTCGATAGTGAATATGTACGCACAGCACGCTCTTTGGGACAACCTCGACTGAAGGCAATTTTGGTTCATGGTTCTCGAAATGCATTAAGTACATTGATGCCGATTCTTGCTATCGAGCTCGCTACTACTTTTATCGGAGCTGTAGTTATCGAAAGTGTCTTCGCGCTACCAGGATTGGGATCGCTTCTGATCAAAGGTATTGCTCAGCACGATTATCCTGTAATTCAATCTGTTTTAATCCTCACGACAACTGCCGTATTAATCATCGGATTTGTGGCTGATGTATTAACGCATCTTGCAGACCCTCGCTTACTGAAGGCGCGCCGATGAAAAAGAAGTTCAAATGGAGCCTGCTCCTCGGAGCAACAGTTCTCATTCTCTTTATAGCAGTTGCAGTAACTTCGATATTTTGGACTCCTTACTCAATTGATGACAGCTCTGGCGAGCGTTTGGCGCCGCCAAGTGCGGATCATTTATTTGGTACGGATACGCTCGGCCGAGATTTGCTGACAAGGGCAATGATTGGGTGCAGAATCGCTATGCAAGTTGGATTGCTATCAACTTTGCTTGGTGGCCTGCTTGGAATTTCTCTGGGTATTGCATCTGGATTTGCTCGCAAATACTTCGATGGCTTGGCGGCTTCGACTCTCGATATCGTGATTGCATTCCCCGCTTTGCTGATTGCAATGTTGCTTGTCGCCTCTATGGGCGCTTCGCTTCAATCTGCAATTCTTGCGATCAGCCTCGGTATTGCCGCTTCACTCGCTCGTATCACGAGAACGCTCACTAAAAGAGTCGTTGCATTGGACTTCATTACAGCTGCTCGAATCTCAGGTGGAAGCACGCTCTCCATCGCCTTGAGACACGTGTTGCCCAATATCTGGCCAGCGATCCTTGCAAATTTGTCACTGCAGTTTGGTCTCGCAGGTCTGGCCGAAGCGAGCCTTTCCTACCTTGGTCTTGGCGCACCTCCCCCACATGCCTCGCTCGGAAATCTCCTTCAAGAGTCTCAGGAGACGGCATTCATCGCACCTGCTGGAGCAATCGTTCCGGGGATTCTCTTGATTGCTCTCGTATTAAGTATGAACTTTGTTGCCGATGGAATCCGTGAACGCCTCGATCCATTACTTGCGAGGAAATCATGAGCACCCTAGTCTCGGTTCAAAGGCTCACAATCACTTTGGGAAATCGCACCCTTCTCTCTGACCTCTCTTTTGAAATCGAGCAGGGTCAGACTTTGGGATTGATCGGCGAATCCGGTTCAGGTAAATCACTAACCGCTCTCGCAATTCTTGGATTACTGCCACCAGAGATGAAGGTAAACGGCCAAATCATCTTCTCGATACCTGGAGAGAAATCGGTATCCATCACGGCCTCGTCCGAACGCGAACTTCAAGCTATTCGAGGACGATACGCAGCGATTGTTTTCCAGGAACCACAGGTTGCACTCAACCCACTGATGCGAGTGGAGAAGCAAATATCTCGAGCTTCTCGCGATGCAGATATCGATTCACTCCTTAATCAAGTTGCACTTACAGATACAGCGCGCATTAGAAAGTCATACCCTTTTGAACTCTCTGGAGGAGAACGTCAACGTGTGGCAATCGCCCTAGCGCTTTCAAAGAATCCATTTCTCTTAATTGCCGATGAACCAACTACGGCTCTCGATGTCACGATTCAAAGTGAAGTCCTCGAGTTACTTCGTAATCTAGCGCGTGAGAGATCACTACTTTTCATTAGCCATGATCTACCTGTAGTTGCTTCTATGAGCAAGGATGTTCGCGTTCTACATCAAGGACAGCTGGTGGCAACTGGATCAATATCAGAGCTCGCGAAGGCAACCGATAATGATTATGTGAAGGATCTCTTTGAGAGTGCTTATTACCTAGATGGGACTCTCAACCATGGCTAGCACTGCCCTCATCCAGGCCGAGAGCCTCTCCTTCTCTTACGGTGATAAGCCAACGCTTAAAGACATAAACTTCACACTAGAGGCGGGCAAGAATCTAGGAATCCTTGGCGAATCAGGTTCAGGTAAATCTACTCTGCTCAAAGTTGCCGTTGGTCTCCTTGTACCAGATACCGGAACATTAGAAATTAATGGGCGGAGTCACCAATCATTCGGCAGCGAAGTGCAGATGATCTTCCAGGATCCACACACATCTATCGACCCCAGACAGAAGATCCGAAGCGTTATTGCTGAGCCGCTGATTTCCTTTAAGTTGGGACCAGAAGACGATCGCAAAAACTGGGTTGAAGCTCGTGTTGTCGAGACCCTCAAAGCGGTCGGATTAAGTCCTGATTCACTCGATAAGAGAGCACGTGAATTCTCAGGTGGTCAGCGTCAGCGAATTGCAATTGCACGATCTATCATCACAGAACCTAAGATTCTTCTCGCTGATGAACCTGTCAGTGCCCTCGATCTCGCAACAAAAGTTCGAATTATTGAATTACTTTCAGAGCTGACCGAGAACAAGGAAACATCCATTGTCCTCGTTTCACATGACATGGCGAGCATCGCTGCAATTGCAGATGAAGTTCTCGTCATGAAATCTGGTGAGATTGTTGAACAAGGGGATATGAATCAGATTTTGCAAAATCCTCAGCATCCATACACACAGGCACTTCTTAAATCAGTTCTGCGTATGCCTAGCCGCCTTTAGAGAATAATTTCTTTATCCGTTTCACAAAGGTAGTTGTTTGGTCTACCGGAGATACGGCGAATACCTTTGCTGAATTTGGCACATCTGGGGTCAACACATCAGTCAAAGTCGGCGAGGTGTGATCTAAAGAATCTGCAATCACGCCAATATTCGCGACAATCGAGAGCCCGCGAATAATTTGCTCTTGATCGACAGTGCCTCCATCTTCAATAAGATGCTCTGAGAGTTGAGAGCTTGCCTCGCGCACGTCATCTGTTGGTGATGTTTTTGCGCCGACGATATCTTCGGGATCTTCAATATGAGCCTGCACCGCGTAGCTTGCAGGCTCATATTGAAGATCCCGAAGATATTGTCGGCGCTACAACATCACCAACAGATGATGTGCGTGAGGCA
>NZ_JBJTMK010000022.1:0-2962 GCF_046070465.1 Candidatus Planktophila sp.
GATTTCAGTAGGTCAGCGTCAGCACACAGCACAGGAAGTAAAAGATTTTATCGATGCATTTATCGCAACGCCGTTTCCTGGTGATGAGCGCCATGCACGCCGCATCGGCAAAATTGCTAGCTTTGAAGATACCTGCTGCTAGCTTTTAAAATATCTAAAGTCATTGACTTGATGATCTTTTGTAATTCCCTGACCTTCAAATCGAGTATCTGGACGCCAATCCGGGCGTACAACTTTTCCTCCAGTAAATAGAGAAGATGATGCAAAGACTTCTTCAATCCATTCCGCATATGGAACCCAGTCGGTTGCAATATGGATAAATCCACCAGGTTTTAGTTTGGAAGCAACTTGTGCCAAGAAATTAGCATTCACGATGCGACGTTTATGGTGTTTCTTCTTCTGCCATGGATCTGGAAAGAACAAGTGCACTCCATCTAGTGATTGATCAGCGATCATGTTGTGCATAATTAAATGTGCATCACCTTGAATAACACGAAGGTTCTTTAAACCGTATTCATGAATTAAAAGAAATAGCTTGCCGACGCCTGGACGATGAACATCGACGGCGAGAAATCCTTTTTCAGGAAAAGCTTGGCCGATAAGTGCGGTCGCCTCGCCCATCCCAAATCCGATCTCAAGGATGACCTCCTTGGAATCTGGAAAAAGTGTTGCAAAATCTAAAACGTGATTGCTGGCTTCGATTCCATATGAGCCCCAATGCTTATCGAGCGCTGCTTGCTGAGGACCTGTAATACGAGAGCCGCGGATGCGATAACTGCGAACTGTAGGCTCATCCATAGCGAGAATCTTATGGTTCGATTAGGCTCTCTTCATCCACGCAGACCATCTATAAGGAGTAAACCGTGCCAGGAGTAAATCTCACACGTGCAGAAGCGCAAGAACGTTCACAGCTCGTCAAGGTCCATTCATATGATGTAGATCTTGATCTCACAGTTGGAGCTGAGAACTTCATCGTCAAGACTCGTGTTAAGTTCGATGGTCTCAAGCCAGGCGCAACAACATTTATCGATGCGGTCGGCAAGTCAGTCATCAAAGCCGAACTCAATGGTCAGGCATTCGATCCAAAGTTCGATGGCGAATCAATTTTCCTTCCACCGCTTGAGGCAAGCAACGAGCTCTACGTCGAATTCGAAGGCATCTACTCAAACTCAGGTGAAGGTCTCCACCGCTTCCAGGATCCTGCAGATGGAGAGGTCTACCTCTACACCCAGCACGAAGTTCCAGATGCTCGTCGCACATTTGTTTGCTTCGACCAGCCAGATCTCAAGGCAACATTTGCAATCTCAGCAACCGTTCCAAGCCACTGGGAGGTAATTTCAAATAACCCAGTTGCATCAAAGGATGATGTTGCAGGAAATAAGAAGTGGACATTCACCACTACTCCTCGCATCTCTACCTACCTCACCGCACTTGTTGCAGGCCCTTACTTCAAGGTCGAGAGCGAATACAAGGGCGCAAAAGTTGTTCCACTCGGTCTCTACTGCCGCAAGTCACTTGCAGAGCACATGGACGCCGAAGAACTCTTTGACATCACACGTCGCGGCTTTGCAGCATTCGAAAAGGATTTCGGTCTTGCATATCCATTCGATAAGTACGATCAGATTGCAGTTGCAGAATTCAATGCAGGCGCAATGGAGAACGCTGGCTGCGTCACATTCGCCGAAAACTACTTCGTCTTCCGCTCAAAGGTGACTGATAAGGAATACAACTGGCGCGCAAATGTCATCCTTCACGAGATGGCGCATATGTGGTTCGGTGACCTCGTCACAATGTCATGGTGGGATGACCTATGGCTCAACGAGTCCTTTGCTGAGTGGGCTTCGTATCACACACTCGCATACGCAACTCGTTTCACGAACTCATGGACTGTCTTCAATGCAGAGCGCAAGAACTGGGCATACCGCCAAGATCAGCTCTCTTCTACTCACCCAATCGCGGTAGATATGTATGACCTCGAAGCGGTCAAGACAAACTTCGATGGAATCACATATGCAAAGGGAGCATCTGTTCTTCAGCAGCTCGTTGCATACGTTGGTCTCGATGCATTTATCGCAGGCTTGAAGAAGTACTTCGAAAAGCATGCATGGGGTAATACAACTCTTAATGACTTGATTGTCGAACTCGAAGCAACCTCAGGTCGCGATCTCAAGCCATGGATTGCTACCTGGCTACAGACAGCTGGCGTTAATACCTGGCGCCCAGAGCTTGTTATCGATGGCGACAAGTACACATCTGTTGCTGTTAAGCAGGAGGTTCCACTTGTTCCAGCTGGCTCAACAGAACTTCGCCCACACCGTATGGCAGTAGGTCTCTATGACATCGCAGGCGGCAAGGTGGTTCGTCGCAAGCGTGTTGAACTAGACGTTGCTGGTGCAACAACAGTTGTACCTGACTTTGCTGGCGAGAAGCTTGCAGATCTAGTCGTACTCAATGATGGCGACCTCTCATACGGAAAGCTCCGTTTCGATGAACGCTCAATCGCAACTCTCAAGAGCCACCTCGGAAATATCGAAGATTCATTGACTCGTGCACTTGCCTGGTCAGCAGTCTGGGATATGACTCGTGATGGCGAACTCGCAGCAAGTGATTACGTACCGATGGTTCTCAATGCACTTGCATCTGAGACTGATGTTGCCGTTGTTGCTACTCAGATGCTGCAGCTCGGAACAGCCGTCGAGCTCTATGCAGCTGATAAAAACCGCGATGCACTTCGCACGATTTTGGCTGATGGCATCGAGAAGCTTCTTGATGGCGCAGCGGCAGGAAGCGATATGCAGCTTCAATATGTTCGTAGCTTTGCAGCAAGTGCAAAGTCACCAGCCCAGGTTTCAAAGGTGCGCGACATCCTTGATGGCAAAGTTGCAGGTGTCACCGTTGATGCAAACCTTCGCTGGACACTCCTTAATTCATTGGTCGAACGCGGTGCTGCAACTGTTGCTGA
>NZ_JBJTMK010000023.1:0-12857 GCF_046070465.1 Candidatus Planktophila sp.
TCTCATCGACCTTTCAGGTGGACGTGAGTTCTACGGCGACCCAGGCGATAGCCCTGTAAAGCCAGTTCTTGGTCTTGACTACAAGAAGACAACTGGAAACATCCACGATCCAAACTGGAAGATCACTGGAAACGCTGATTACGCAAAGTCATTGCTTGAAAAGGCAAAGACCTCTTGCCCAGATGCATATGACCGTGCAACAAACCCAGCAAAGGGAATCGTTTGGGATATCGCACAATCTGCAACAAACCAGAAGGCTTCAGTCTTGATCCAGGATGCAACAAAGGCAGCTGGAATCAACATGAAGTTCAACTTCATCCCATCAGGTCAGTACTACTCAACAGTGATGAACCCAGAGAAGCAGAATGACATTTCATCTGCTGGTTGGGGTGCAGACTGGGCTAACGCATCAACAGTTATCCCTGAGCTCTTCACAAAGGAAGGTGGATTTAACCTTTCACAGAACTGGAACGATGCAGCATATGCAGCGTTCAAGAAGAAGTCTGACGCTACAAAGGTAGAGACAAACCGCGCCAAGCAGGCAAAGGGATGGCAGGAGCTATCACAGTACGTGATGGATCAGTACTGGATCATCCGCCCTGTCTTCTCTAAGACTCAGAACGTTTGGGGTTCAAAGGTTGGCGGCGTTTACTACTGGGAGCCACAGGGTAACTTCGGCTTCGGTCAGATGTACGTAAAGAACTAAATCCTTGGATTTATTTCTTTATGACTAGTACTAAGTCACTAGTTATCTGAAACAGTAAGTAGAGAGCCTGGGCGGCCAGTAATGGCCGCCCAGGATTTCTCAAGTTTGGGCAGTGCAACGTTTTTCTAATGAAGGAGATTAAAAAGAGTGTTGAAATATTTAGCTCGACGATTGAGCGCGACCCTCGTGGTCCTGACTCTCGTCAGCATGTCAGTCTTTGGAATCTTCGCAGTTTTACCTATGGATCCGGCAGCACTTACCTGCGGTAAGGCCTGCTATCCAGCGGTTGTTGAAGCCAACCGTCATCGCCTCGGACTCGATGTCCCCATCCATGTTCAATATGGTCGCTTCGTCAAAGGTTTAGTAGCAGGGCGTGAGTTCGGCGAAGGTGCAGCGACCATTAAGTGTCCTGCTCCAGCATTTGGATATTCATTTAATCGCCACGAGTGCGTCACAACTTTGATTGGTGAGGCTTTCCCGGTCACTTTCTCACTCGCAATCGGTGCCTTTATTCTCTGGATTTCAGTAGGTGTGGGCCTCGGAATTGTTGCGGCTCGCCGCAAGAATCAATGGCCCGACCGCGCGGCAACTGCCTTTGTTTTGGTCGGAACATCACTTCCATCTTTTATCTCAGGTATTTTGATTCTTCTCTTCGTAGGTTTGAAATTTAATTTAATTGATCCACTCAGTATGGGCCGCTGGGTCCCGCCTCTGGAAGATCCAGTTGCCTGGTTTAGAACATTTATCTTCCCTTGGATTGTTCTCGCTCTTCTCTACGCAGCGACCTACACACGTTTTACTCGATCCAATGTCATCGAAACTTCCTCAGAGGATTACATTCGTACAGCTCGCGCAAAGGGCTTGAGCGAAAAAATCATCTTGCAGAAGCACACGCTTCGCGCAGCTCTTGCTCCGATTGTGACTATGGCTGGCTTGGATTTCGCTGGACTTCTCGGTGGCGCAATCATTACTGAGCAGATCTTCAACCTTCCGGGACTTGGCCGACTCTCAATCCGCGCAGTGCTTCAGGATTACGACTTGCCAACAATCTTGGCAACAACAATCTTGGCTGCAACATTCGTTGTAGTCGCAAACCTTCTGGTAGATATTGCATATGCCTACCTTGATCCACGAGTGCGAGTTGCCTAATGACAAATAAGCCATTTCTGGAGGTCAAGAACCTCAATGTCGCATTTCCAACGGAAGATGGACTCGTAAAGGCGTCGAGTGATATCTCCTTCTCTGTTGCTCGCGGTGAAACGCTCGCAGTAGTAGGTGAATCAGGCTCAGGCAAGTCAGTGACCTCTCTTGCGGTAATGGGTCTGCACAACCGCAAGTCTGCACAGATTTCTGGTCAGGCTTTCCTTAACCTTGAATCAGGTCCGGTCGATGTCATCTCAGCTGAGGAAGATGTTGTCCGCAAGCTACGTGGTAAGGCGATGTCGATGATCTTCCAAGATCCAATGTCAGCGCTCCATCCTTACTACTCCATCGGAAATCAGCTCATCGAAGCCTGGTCTCTCTATAACGAAGGCAGCAAGGAAGATGGTCGCAAGCGCGCTGTCGAGATGCTCGACCTCGTTGGAATTCCGGCCGCTGATAAGCGCGTGGATGAGTACCCACACCAGTTCTCTGGCGGTATGCGCCAGCGCGTGATGATTGCGATGGCTTTGATTAACAACCCATCTCTTCTTATCGCTGACGAACCTACGACAGCTCTCGACGTAACAGTCCAGTAACAGATTCTGCAGTTGATTCGCGATATGCAGAAAGAATTCAACATGGCGTTGATCTTGATTACTCACGACCTTGGCGTCGTTGCAGAGGTAGCAGATCGAGTCAATGTTATGTACGCAGGAAAGATTGTCGAAAGCGGAACGGCTGATGATATTTACTATCGCCCAGATCATCCATACGCGATCGGTCTCCTTAACTCGATTCCACGCGTCGATAAGCTTGAAGATAAGCGCCTCGTTGCAATTCCTGGACAACCACCTTCATTGATTCACCTGCCACAGGGATGTTCATTCCGTGCCCGTTGTGAATTCGCAGATCGTGTCCCAGGAAATCTCTGCGCGACTACAACTCCAACGCTAGAGCAGAAGGGTGATGATCACTTCTCTCGCTGCCATTTGCCAGAATCAGAACTTGTAAAAGCTCGCACAGAAATCGGTGGCCGCGCATGACTCAACCGCTATTAAAGCTCGAAGGCCTTAAGAAGCACTTCCCAACCACAACAGGTGGCGCATTCTCTAAGGTCAAGGGAACCGTCAAGGCAGTCGATGGCATCGATCTAGAGATTTATCCCGGCCAGACAATTGGTCTTGTCGGTGAATCAGGGTGCGGAAAGACAACAGCGGGCCGCACCATCTTGAAGTTATACGAACCAACAGAGGGCAAGATCATCTTTGAAGGTGAGGATCTTGCACCGCTTGCTCCAAAGAAGATGAAGCCGTACCGCTCACAGATGCAGATGATCTTCCAGGATCCATTCGCATCTCTCAACCCTCGTCAGACCGTTGGATCTTTGATCGCAGCCCCATTCCAAATTCAGGGTATTACCCCTGAAGGTGGAGTCATTGAGGAAGTTCAACGATTGATGAAGCGCGTTGGCCTCAACCCTGAGCACATCAACCGATACCCACACGAATTCTCTGGCGGTCAGCGCCAGCGCATCGGAGTTGCACGCGCAGTTGCGCTCAAGCCAAAGCTAATTGTTGCTGACGAGCCAGTCTCAGCTCTCGATGTATCGATTCAGGCGCAGGTTGTAAACCTCCTTGAAGATCTACAAGATGAATTCAACATGGCCTACATCTTTGTGGCGCACGACCTCTCAGTTGTGCAGCACATTTCAGATCGTGTCATCGTGATGTACCTCGGAAAGGTGATGGAGGAAGCCGATAAGCACGACCTCTTCAGCCACCCACGTCACCCCTATACCAAGGCGCTGCTCTCTGCTGTGCCAGTTCCAGATCCGAAAATTGGTCGTGCACGTGAACGCATCATCTTGCAGGGCGATCTTCCAAGTCCAGTAAACCCACCAGCAGGGTGCGTATTTAATACACGTTGCTGGAAGGCTCAGGATCGCTGCCGCACTGAGGTTCCTCAGTTGATGCAGATTGGTGCAAACCACAGAATCGCTTGCCACTATCCTGAAGCGTAGCTTGCAGGAAAGAAACCCCCGCTCATCACGTGAACGGGGGTTTCTTTATGTAGAACTAATTAGGCGATCTTGCCTTCTACAGCAACTTTGGACTCACCGATCTGAACTGTAAGGCTCAAAGGTTCGCCTGCTGCTGCCTGGCAACCAACGCCGTAGGTATAGGTTGCTGTTGCACCAGCTGCAAGAGCTTCTGTTGGAGCGCCATTGATATCGAGATCGCCGAGAACGTCGAAGCAGACATTCTCGCCAGAGGCCGCAATCAATGAAACGGTTGTGAAATCTAGCGGTGTACTTCCACCGTTTTTGATTGTCACGTTGAACTGATTTGCAGACTTTGGCTTTTGATCAACATTTGTCATAAATGTTGTAGGAGTAAAGCGTGAAGGAGAAGAAACTGTTACGAAAACTCCGCCACCAAGATCGAGAGGTGTATCGAATGCGATTGTCGCAACCGGTGCGGTCTCTTCAACGAGAGTGGTCTTGTCAGCAGGAAGGTCGCTGCCACCATTGGTGACTGAGCGAAGGATTGATAGGCCAACGACGGCGACTACGGCGACGAGGATCCACTGCTTACGAGTGAGCTTCTTCATTAGTACTCCTTATGGTCTCTTCTCAAAGGTCTCTAAACTTCGAGATAACAATGGCCAAATCTTAGCCGTAGTAGGTAAAAAGGGCGGTTACCAGATACGCACTCGCTCTGAGGGATCGAGCCACATTGCATCGTCTGGTGTGACAGCAAAAGCTTGGTAGAAGCTGCTGAGATTTCGAACAATCTGATTGCATCGGAACTCATCAGGGCTATGGGGATCTGTTGCAATGCGGCGTCGTACTTCCTCGGGGCGGTTTTTTCCGCGCCATGCCTGGGCATATGACAAGAAGAAGCGTTGATCACCTGTCCACCCATCGATGACAGGAGCATCTGCGCCATTGAGGGCCAATTTATAGGCCTTATAAGCGATTTCAAGGCCAGAGAGGTCTCCGATGTTCTCTCCAACGGTAAATGCACCATTAACGTGAATATCGGGCGTAGAAGCCGGTGAGAGCGCGTCATATTGAGCAATTAATTGGGAGGTAAGTTTTTCAAATGCTACACGGTCACTATCGACCCACCAATCGACCATATTTCCATCGCCGTCGTACTTAGATCCCTGGTCATCAAAGCCATGACCAATCTCATGACCAATGACAGAGCCGATGCCACCGTAATTGGCAGCGATATCGACAGTCATATCGAAGAACGGAGGCTGCAAGATTGCAGCGGGGAAGACAATCTCATTCATCATCGGGTTGTAGTAAGCGTTGACTGTTTGAGGAGTCATATGCCACTCGTCGCGATCGACTGGCTTTCCGATCTTGTCGACTGCCTCTTTATGGCCGAAGGCTGCGATACGTTGGAGGTTGCCAATCAAATCATCGGCTTTGATCTCAAGAGTTGAGTAATCGCGCCACTTATCTGGGTAGCCAATCTTGGGGGTGAACTTGGCGAGCTTTTCTAGCGCCTTTGTCTTAGTGGCCTCTGACATCCAAGGAAGATCTTTGATGCTGAGCTCGTAAGCTTTTGTCAGATAGGCAACGAGTTCGAGCATCGCCTTCTTTGCTTCCTCGGGGAAGTAAAGACCTACATAGACTTTTCCAATTGCCTCACCCAGTGAACCTTGAACAAGTGACACTCCGCGCTTCCAGCGCTCGCGAATCTGTGGAGTGCCCGAAAGGGTTGTGCCATAGAAAGCAAAGTTCTGTTGGACGATATCGTCAGTGAGATATGCGGCATTGCTGGTAATCAGCTGCCACTTCAACCAGGAGACCCAAATATCACGACGGGCATCAAAGTGAGCGAGCATCCCTGAGATTCCAGAGAAGAATGAAGGTTCGTGGATATTGAGGTCATCGAATGCGATCGACGGAATTCCGGCGCTCGTCGCCCATAAATCCCAATCAAAATGGGGGGCGAGAGCGGCAAGTTCGGTGCGGCTAGTCTTGTTATAGGTCAACGTTGCATCGCGGTCTTTGACTTGATCCCAGTGGTGAGATGCAATTTCAGTTTCAAGAGCAAGAATCTCTGCCGCCATCAGTGGAACATGTGCGAGTGCACCCATCTTTGTCACATGATCAACAAAGGCTTCTCGGATTGGTGCGAATTGTTCTTCGCGATAGTAGGACTCATCAGGTAGAGAGAGTCCACCTTGGCCCATATGAAAGATATTGGTATCTGATTTCATGGGATCTGCGTAGACCGCAGCTCCGAAGATTCCGCCGATGCCACCTAGTTCTAGACGACCCATGGTTGAGATAAAAGATGATAGGTCGGTAATCGCATCAATTTCTGCAAGCTCTGATGTCAGGGGAGTGAGGCCACGGTTTTTAATGCCGTCGGTATCCATAAAAGATTTAAAGAGATCACCAATTTTCTGTGCTTCATCAGAGCCGCTTGCACTCTCAATGATTTCGCGGACTTGAACTTCGGCGATGTCATAGAGCTCGCGAGATACGCCATCACTTGCGCGGTCTGCGGGGATTTCATAGGTATCTAGCCACGTACCTGAAAAGTGTCGGAAGAGGTCATCTTGGGGGCGGATAGATGGATCCATAAAGGATGTATTAATGCCTGACTTCACGCGAGCTCACTTTCATTTCACTGGAGGGCGCAACTCTACGAGAAAAGTTGAAACTTCAACTAATGTCGTATCATTGCCCTATGGCCGAGAAAAACGCTACCGCACCTAAGTGGCTCAACCCTGTCGAGATGAAGGCTTGGCGCCAATACATTATTGCCAGCCGCCGATTGCTCGATGCCCTCGATGAAGACCTGGCTTCCCATGATCTCTCAATGGCGGATTATGAAGTTCTCGCCCAGTTAAGTGATGCCCCTGACCGCACAATGCGCATGTCAGAGCTGGCCGATGTGGCAATGATTTCGCGCTCGCGCCTATCCCACCGTATTAAGGTGATGGAGAAGGAAGGCTGGGTTCGCCGCGAGGCCTGCCCCGACGATAAGCGCGGTTCTTTTGCCATCATGACCCCTAAGGGTTGGAAGGCAATCGTTGCTGCTGCACCAGACCATGTGGCTAGCGTGCGAAACCGTTTTCTCGATGTATTAGATAAGAACGATCAGAAGGTGCTTGCTGAAATCTTTGATCGCGTTGCATTGCGCATTAAAGATATTGATAAAGATCAGAGCTAATGTAATTGAGTAGTCCCAATAAAAAACCCCGCCACATACAGTGGCGGGGTTTTTTATAAGTAACTAAATTACTTCTTCTTAGCTGCTGGCTTGCGCTTAGCAACCTTCTTAGCAGCTGTCTTCTTAGCTGCTGGCTTGCGCTTAGCAACCTTCTTTGCAGCTGGCTTAGCAGCAGCCTTCTTGCGGCGCTTTGGAGCAGCCTTCTTTGCAGCTGGCTTAGCAGCAGCCTTCTTGCGGCGCTTTGGAGCAGCCTTCTTTGCAGCTGGCTTTGCAGCAGCAGCCTTCTTGCGCTTTGGAGCAGCCTTCTTTGCAGCAGCTGGCTTTGCAGCAGCCTTCTTGCGGCGCTTTGGAGCAGCCTTCTTCGCAGCAGGTGCTGCAACAGCAGCCTTCTTGCGCTTTACAACCTTCTTCGCAGCAGCTGGCTTTGCAGCAGCCTTCTTGCGCTTTGGAGCAGCCTTCTTAGCAGCAGCCATAGTTTTTATCTCCTAAATGGAAGGGTTCGGATCCGTCACCCAAACCTGTTTCGTGGATAAGTGTGACTGAATTTAAAAAAAATTGCCACTACATAGTGCAAAAAAACACAGTGCGTGTCGTTAATTATTTTTTTCTTTTTTTCATGCATTCAATAAAAAATGCGATGTTATTTTTTGAAATCGATCACTGATTTTCGCGAATTTTCCGATTTTCGCGTTCTGCAACAGCATATTTATTGGTTTCTGCATCATATTTGCGGAAATCAGGCATGAAAATCGCCAAAATCGCGACTACAACGATGCAGATTATTCCTCCAGATGTTACTGAGAAGGAAAGTGAAGTAGCTGCTGCTACCGAAGCCGCTCTTAATTGACCAGCAAGTGGACCGATCGAATAAGAAAGCATTTCAATTCCAGCCAATCGACCTCTCAGATTATCTGGAATTGTCTGATTCCAGATGACCCCTCGGAAGAGCGCAGAGACATGATCAGATGCTCCAGCGAGCGCCAGACAGAAGAGAACAATCCAGAGCGAGTGGGTCAAGCCGGAGAGAGCGATTGCCGCACCCCATCCAATGGCTGCCCAAATAACTGCTCGACCGTGGAATCGATAATTGACGGTCCATCCGCTGGTGAGAGTAACGGCGAGAGCTCCGACCATTCCAGCAGAATAAAAGAAGCCGAGAGCCCAGGGAGCATTGACGTGATCTACCCAAAATGGAAAGAGTGCATTCGGCATTGCAAAGAACATCGCAGCAAGATCAATGGCATACGTAGCTAATAAATCTTGTCGGCTAAAGGCATAGCGAATACCGTCCCAAAGGGCTTTAAATGAAGGCTTTTCGGCCTCATGTGAAGGTGGGATGTTCTTCACGCGCGCTAAGAAAATAAGAGAGAGCAGATATGTTGCGATATCAAAACCGTAACCAACTGAAATATTAAAAGTTGAAAAAATAAGTCCACCGAGTGTTGGGCCAACGATGATTCCAAATTGAAAACGTAAGGTGTTGAGATTTCCTGCCGCAGTCATATCTTCGTGACCAACAAGTCTTGGCAATATGGCACTCATCGATGGACGTTGAAGTCCATCGACAACCGCGAAGAGGCCGGCCGCCAGATAGATAACGATTGTTGTGGGGTTCGGTAGGAGTGAGTTAGCAAAAAGGGAGCCGACAACGAGAAGGGCGCCAGCTTCTGTAGCCCAGATCATCTTCTTGCGATCGACAGCATCTGCCAGGACTCCGCCATAGAGGCCAAAGAGGATAAGGGGGACGATCTCGATGATGCCGAGGATTCCGACGGCTACATAGGAGCCGGTGATCTGCTTGAGATGCAGTGGCATTGCTACATAGGTGATCATCGAGCCGAGGTAAGAGATCAGCCCTGAGGTCCAGAAGTTGCGGTAGTCGCGGTATTTCTTCAGCGGGGAGATATCTATAGCAAATTTGCCCCGCCTACTCATGGATGGATATTAAACCGATTAGTGAAAAGTCTGGGCTTGGCTCGGAAATGCGCCAGATCGAACTTCGTCGGCATATTCCTTCGTTGCTTCGAGGAGCTCTTGGCGCAGGTTGCGATACGCCTTGGCTAGCTTCGGTGGCTTTGCTGTAAATCCAGCCATATCTGTCCAGACTAATACCTGGGCATCAGTGACCTTTCCTGCACCGATTCCAATAGTCGGAATGGAGAGGGATGCAGTAATTTCCGCAGCCAACACCTCTGGAACCAATTCGAGAACGATTGCGAAGGCTCCAGCCTTCTCCAAATCGAGCGCCGCAGCTTTCATGACATCACCATCGGTGCGACCCTGCACTTTGTAGCCGCCCAATTGATGAAGTGATTGTGGAGTAAGGCCTAGATGGCCCATCACCGGAATTCCGGAGGAAGTTAATTTCTTTACAGTCTCAAGATGAGCGCCTTCAAGCTTGACCGCCATGGCACCGGCCTCTTTAAAGAAGCGCACTGATGTTTCTAGCGCCTGCTCTGGCGAAGATTCATAAGAACCAAAAGGAAGATCTGCCACAACCATCGCGCGCGATGAACCGCGAACAACGGCACGAGTCAGTGGAATCAATTCATCGACTGTGACCGGGATGGTGTTCTCCTCGCCTAAGAAATTATTGCCAGCGCTATCGCCAACCAGGAGAACAGGGATACCAGCTTCATCAAAGATGGATGCGGTCATCTGTTCATATGAGGTGAGCATCGCCCACTTTTCGCCGCGCTCTTTCGCCGCTTTTAGATCGAGGATTGTGATGCGCCTGTGCGCAGCTCCGCCATACAGGGTTGTCTGGGTCATGAAGATTGCTCTCGCTTTCCATGCCACCTGGCATGAAAGCCATTGGCATTGCCTCGAAGCCACATCGGGTCCCCGGGTTCATTAAGAAACGATACTCCTCTACTCTTGAACTATGAAGTTGAGAGTAGCTCTCGCCCAGATCAATCCCACAGTGGGCGACCTCGAAGGCAATGCTGCACTCATCCTTGCTCATGCAGAAACCGCGGCGAATAGTGGCGCTCATGTAGTTCTCTTTCCGGAGATGGCGCTCACTGGATATCCGGTTGAGGATTTAGCGCTACGCCCTTCTTTCCAGATCGCTAGCTCGAAATCAATTCAGGTTCTAGCCGCGGCGCTGCCTCCGAAAATTGTTTCTATCGTTGGCTATCTCGACCATATAGATTGCGCACCTCAGAATCGTGTTGCGATTATCGAGGGCGGAAAGATTGTTGCTACCTATACGAAGTGCCACTTGCCGAACTACGGCGTCTTCGACGAGTACCGCAACTTTGTCCCGGGCGATGAGACTCTCGTTGTGCGCATCCACGGTGTTGATGTCGGAATTCTGATCTGCGAAGACCTGTGGATTGATGGCGGCATTACCTCGCAATTAGCAGCTCGCACACCTGGCCTAATTCTTGTTCCTAACGGCTCTCCATTCGAGCGTAATAAGGATGACGTTCGCGCGGCACTGGTACAGAAGCGCGCCATCCAAGCTGGCGCACCTTTGGTGTACGTCAATATGACGGGTGGCCAAGATGACTTGGTCTTTGATGGCGACAGCATCGCAGTGGATGCAAAAGGAAATGTGATTGCGCGAGCTCCACAATTTGAAGACGGCATGATGTTGCTTGATCTCGATGCAGAAGTTTTTACCTCCACACCTGATGTCATCATCAGCGAGACAGAGGCAAAGCTTGATCGTGTGCTGACTCCGGGTGTTGCACAACGTCTAGGTGATGAAGAAGAGATGTGGGATGCAATCGTTGTAGGCCTTCGCGATTACGTCATCAAGAACGGTTTTAGCCAAGTACTCATCGGACTGTCCGGCGGAATCGATTCAGCAATTGTGGCAGCCCTTGCCTGCGATGCACTGGGACCTGCTCTCGTTCATGGCGTTGCGATGCCAAGTAAATATTCTTCCAATCATTCGATTGAAGATGCAGAAGAGCTAGCCCATAACACTGGCCTTGGACTTCGCACCGTACGCATCGAAAGTATGGTCGATGCCTATATGAATGCGCTTCAACTTTCCGGACTAGCGGAAGAGAATCTTCAAGCACGAGTTCGCGGAACGACGTTGATGGCAATCTCTAATCAAGAGAACATGTTGGTACTGGCAACGGGCAACAAGTCAGAGCTTGCCTGCGGATATTCAACTTTGTATGGCGATGCAGTCGGCGGATATGCACCCATCAAAGACATCTACAAGGTCGATGTCTGGGCGCTTGCCCGCTGGCGCAACGCTGCAGCAATTGAAGCGGGGGAGACTCCGCCGATTCCAGTGCGCTCGATTGAGAAAGAACCCTCTGCTGAATTGCGCCCAGATCAAAAAGATTCTGATTCGTTGCCAGAGTATGAAATCCTCGATGAGGTGCTTCGCAATTATGTTGATGAAGACCACGGCCATAACGAGCTCATTGCAATGGGATTTGATCCTGCGCTGGTGAAGCGCGTTATCACTATGGTGGATAAGGCCGAATACAAGCGGCGCCAATATCCACCGGGGCCAAAGATTTCTAAGCGTGCATTCGGCAAGGATCGCCGCCTCCCTATGACATCCCGCTGGCGGGAGCTGTAACAAAAAGTCAGGCTTTCCTGAAAGGCAATGTTAAGAATCGGTTATTCGGTCGCACTACGGCACTTTGACCGCACGTTGCCGTAGGAAAGCTGACTTTTTGTAACACTGGCGAAACATCGCATTGGCAAGATGTGGACATGGCTTCAGACAATATGAGCAAGCAGCAGGAGTTCGTTCTTCGCACCATTGAAGAGCGCGATATTCGTTTTATCCGCCTCTGGTTTACCGATGTTCTCGGAACACTCAAGTCTGTTGCAATCGCACCGGCAGAACTTGATGCTGCATTTGAAGAAGGAATCGGCTTCGACGGTTCTGCTATCGAAGGCTTTGCTCGTCACTCTGAATCAGATATGTTGGCAAAGCCAGACCCTGCAACATTTTCAATTCTGCCCTGGCGTACAGAGGCACCAGGTGCTGCCCGCATGTTCTGCGATATCACGTTGCCTAACGGTGAACCTTCACCTGCAGATCCGCGCAACGTTCTACGTCGCACATTGGCGAAGGCAGCTGAGATGGGTTACACCTGTTATACCCACCCTGAAATTGAATTCTTCCTCTTTAAATCTCAGCCAGATAAGGGCGAGACGCCTGTTCCTGTTGATCAAGGTGGCTACTTTGATCACACGCCAGCTGTTGTTGGACATGACTTCCGTCGCCAAGCAATCACGATGTTGGAATCTATGGGCGTCTCTGTTGAATTCAGCCACCATGAAGGTGCCCCAGGACAGCAAGAGATTGATCTCCGTTATGCAGATGCCAACATCGTGATTGCTTGGCGACGGAAGTCATGGCCGACAACAGCTGGTGTGTGATCAAAGTAGCCCCCTTGATCCACCGGAACTGGAAGCTCACCCTTATCTGGCTGAGACTTAAAGAGGAAGAATTCAATTTCAGGGTGGGTGTAACAGGTGTAACCCATCTGCGCAGCCTTCGCCAATGTGCGTCGTAAAACATTACGAGGATCAGCAGGTGATGCTTCACCATTCGGCAAAGTTATATCGCAGAACATGCGTGCAGCACCTGGCGCTTCTGTGCGCCACGGCAAGATTGAGAAAGTTGCAGGATCTGGCTTTGCCAACATATCTGATTCAAATTGGCGTGCAAATCCTTCAATGGCAGAACCGTCGAAGCCGAGTCCTTCCTCAAATGCAGCATCGAGCTCAGCAGGTGCAATGGCAACTGATTTCAGCGTTCCAAGAACATCGGTAAACCACAAGCGGATAAAGCGGATATCGCGCTCTTCAATAGTGCGAAG
>NZ_JBJTMK010000024.1:0-3670 GCF_046070465.1 Candidatus Planktophila sp.
CAACTGACAAAGTTGATACAGAGATCCCTTCACCGGTAGCCGGCATCCTGCAGAAGATTGTTGTTGGCGTAGATGCCACAGTTGGTGCAGGTGCGGCAGGCGCAGGTACTGATGCGTTTGCACTATCAGCAATCACTGCGAGCTCAGCACCGACTGCAACAGTGACATCTACGCCAACAACAATCTTCTGCAGGATGCCGGCTACCGGTGAAGGGATCTCTGTATCAACTTTGTCAGTTGATACCTCGAGGAGTGGTTCATCGACAGCGACGTGATCGCCTTCTGCCTTGAGCCAACGTGTAACTGTTCCTTCAGATACTGATTCGCCAAGCGCTGGCATCGTTACTGAAAATGACATGTTGTTTCTCTCCTCTATTAACCGTGTGCGTGAAGTGGCTTGCCGGCAAGTGCAAGGTGCGCTTCGCCCATAGCTTCGGACATTGTTGGGTGTGCATGGATAAGAGGAGCTACATCATCTGCAGTTGCCTCCCAGTTGAAGATCAATTGTGCTTCAGCAAGAAGTTCGCCAACACGTGCACCGACCATATGGATTCCAAGAACTGGACCATTCTTCTGTGCAACGAGCTTGATAGATCCTGCTGTCTTAAGAATCTGTGCCTTGCCGTTTCCAGCGAGGTTGTAGTCAACTTCGACAACGTCATAACCGCGCTCTTTGGCAACCTTGGTAGAGAGGCCAACTGAAGCAACTTCTGGCTCTGAATATGTAACGCGAGGAACGCCGTCATAGTTGATTGCGCGCGGATTAAGTCCGGCGATTGTCTCTGCAACGAGGATTCCTTCCTGGAATCCAACATGTGCAAGTTGAAGAGTAGGAATGATGTCACCGACTGCGTAGATGCCAGGAATATTTGTGCGGCAGTGATCGTCAACGAGGACATAACCGCGATCCATGGCAATTCCAGTTTCCTGGTATCCGATGCCGTCTGTTACCGGCCCGCGTCCGATGGAGACAAGAAGAACATCTGCAGTGAATTCGCGACCATCTTCAAGTGTGACTGTGACCGAATCTGGGTTGACGCGATGGGACTTGAACTTGATTCCAAGTTCGAAGTTGATTCCACGCTTGCGGAATGCGCGCTCAAGAAGTTTTGATGATGATTCATCTTCAAGTGGAACGAGATGGTTAAGGCCTTCGATGATTGTGACATCGACACCGAATGACTTCCATACAGATGCGAACTCGCAACCGATGACTCCGCCGCCAAGAACAATCGCGCTCTTTGGAATGTAATCTAGCTTTGTTCCGTGGTCTGATGTGATGACGCGCTGGCCATCGATATCGAGGCCAGGAATTGTCTTTGCGTAGGAACCTGTCGCAAGGACGATGTTCTTACCGGTGTACTGCTGACCATTGACTTCGACAGTGTTGTTATTGACTAGGCGTCCTTTGCCTTCAATAAATGTGACATTGCGCGACTTGATCAAACCTTGGAGGCCTTTGTACAAACCCGCGATGACGCCATCCTTATAGGAGTTCACACCATTGATGTCGATTGAATTCAATTGAGCGTTGACGCCGAATACGTGAGATTCGCGAGCGCTATCTGCTACTTCACCCGCATGGAGCAGAGCTTTTGTTGGAATACATCCACGATGAAGACACGTGCCGCCAACTTTGTCTTGTTCGATGAGTGCTACCGATAAACCGAGCTGAGCTCCACGAAGAGCTGCTGCGTAACCGCCGCTGCCTCCACCGAGAATGACAAGATCAAAATTCGACATCGAGCAACTCCTTTGAGCCCTTGCAGGCACCTGCTGGGGAAATCATCAACAGCCATATCTTGCCAGCCTTAAGCGTGGATGACTAACTCGAGGAGAGTCTGCTGCCTCACTATTGGGCGGCAGCAATAGCCATTCCCTCGGGCTTACTTGCTTGCAGCAATAGCCATTCCCTCGGGCTTACTTGCTTGCAGCAATAGCCATTCCCTCGGGCTTACTTGCTGGCAGCTATAGCCATCTCAACTAGTGAACGGAAGGCCACACCAGTACCGCCAACAGGCGTATATCCATGTGGCTCGCTCTCGTTGTAGGCAGGTCCGGCGATATCCAAGTGAAGCCATGGAAGCTCATCGGCAACAAACTCTTTCAGAAATAGCCCAGCAACCAACATTCCGCCCATGCGCTCACCCATATTGGCGATATCAGCGACGGGAGAATCGAGGCTTGGGCGAAGATCGGCAGGAAGTGGCATTGGCCAGAATGATTCTCCGGACGACTTAATGACATCCATGAAGTGGGCAGAGAATTCTTCATTGTTGGTCATGACAGCGCTTGTGCGCTTTCCGAGTGCAACAACTTGGTGGCCCGTTAACGTCGCAACGTCAATGATTGCATCGAGGTCCTTTGCCTCTTGCGCCTTTACAAGTGCATCACCCAAAACAAGACGACCCTCAGCATCTGGGTTGATTACCTCAACAGTCTTGCCACCGTAGATGGTGATGATGTCCGAAGGACGAGTTGCATGATCACTGACCATGTTCTCTGCAAGTGGTGCCCACGCTTCGATTGCAACAGGAACCTTCAAAAGTGCAAGCGCGATGGTGGCTGCACATACCGCTGCAGCACCAGACATATCAGATTTCATAGCCTCCATGCCGAGAGCTGGCTTAAGGGCGAGACCACCAGTATCAAAAGTGATTCCCTTGCCGACGTAGGCATACTTCTTCTTCGCCTTCACGCCCTTGGGTGTGTAGGAGATATTGAAGAGGCGTGGTGGATTCGCTGAGCCTTGTCCAACCCCGATGATGCCTCCGAATCCCTTCGACTTTAACTGAGTATCGGTCATCGTTGAAACTTTAAGTCCGACAGTTGCTCCGCCTGCTTCCTTAACGGCGGCAGTCATCATGGAACAAAATGATGCTGGAGTGAGATGACTTGGGGGAGTATTAATAAGGTCACGAACAATATTGGTGTACTTCGCAATCACTTGTGCGTGATGAGCAAGAGCCTTTGCTTCAGCACCGTGAACCAATGATGAGTAGACAGTGATTGTCTTCAGTGGGCTCTTCTGAGCAGTCTTCGTTGAACCTCGGAATTGATCGAAGAGGTAGCTACCCAGGCCGGCGCCTTCAGCAACAGCTTTAACAGCGCTTGGCGTATTGGCAGGAAGAGCAAAGGTTGCACTGGAATTTCCAGCGAGTGCACGCGCTGCTGCACCTGCAGCGCGACGGAGAGTTTCATCTGCATATGTAGCCTGCGCTTTTCCAAGTCCGGTAAAAACGATGAGTCGCGTTGATGTTCCAGGGATGCGAGTTACTTCATCGCTCTTGCCTGTCACGCCCAGGTCATTCAGAGTTGCAATGAGCGCCTTTGTATCGAGGGCGAGATCGCCAGACTCAATCTGAAGGGCGCCTTTGCCAGACTTGATCGCGACTCCTACTACTAGGACATCGTCTTTAACGATTCCATCGGAGATTTTGATTGTCGACATGGTGCTCCTTTGAGTTGCGATAACAGATTTCAATGCGGGGTAAGTGTAAGTTCTCCATGTGAAAAACTCACCATTGCATCAGAAACATATCGACCTTAACGCGAAGATGGCTGATTTCGGCGGTTGGCTTATGCCGATTGAGTACCCAGGCGCAGGTGTCCTTGCAGAACATGCGGCCGTTCGCGAACGCGTTGGACTCTTCGATGTATCGCATTTGGG
>NZ_JBJTMK010000025.1:0-16708 GCF_046070465.1 Candidatus Planktophila sp.
AAGAATAAGAGCCCATATCCAACTCTGATTGATGACTCTGTTCTTATTGGATTTAGTAAGTCCCTTCCAGCAAATGCCATCCCCACAACTCTTGTATTAGATAAGAATGGATTAGTAGCAGGCCGCATTTCTGGCGTGGTCACTATCGCATCCCTTACAGAGCTTCTTAATAAGGTGATGAGCGAATGACAAGCTTTGTAGTCGACCAGTTATTTGGTGGAACGCTTCTTGCAGCTCTTCCTATTGCAGTATTTGCAGGATTGATTTCATTTTTATCGCCTTGTGTTCTTCCGCTTGTTCCTGGCTATGTTGCCTATGCAACTGGCTTTGCATCAACAAAGGGGAAAGTTCTTCTCGGATCATTGCTCTTCGTTCTCGGTTTTACTTTTGTCTTCGCATCATTTGGTCTCGCCTTTGGTGGACTCGGAAGTCAGATTGCAGCTAATGAAGAGATCATCACAAAAATATTAGGTGTATTTACTATTGTGATGGGCGCAATCTTCTTAGGTCTCTTTCCTTTTGCTCCGACTTTTGCTCCAAAGATTTCTACCACCGGCGGCATCGCAGGTGCTCCTCTGCTCGGCGTACTCTTTGGAATCGGTTGGACTCCTTGCATTGGTCCAGCACTTGCAACCGTTCAGACGCTTGCCTTCAATGAATCAAGCGCAACGAGAGGTGCAATACTGTCAATCGGATATTCAATCGGACTCGGGATTCCATTTATTCTCTCTGGGCTATTCCTCGATCGCAGCAAGAAAATTCGTTCCTACTTTGTAAAGAGAGGTTCTCTCATCAGCAAGGTCGGAGGGGTGCTTCTGATTGTCATTGGCTTTATGCAATTTACGGGCGTGTGGTCTGATCTGATGATCAACCTCCGCTCACTCATCTCTAACTATGTGCCGGTGATTTAATGAGCAATAACGTAGAAATTCCAGAGCTCGGTTTTTTCGGTCTCGTCCGCTTTGCTTGGCGCCAGCTCACAAGTATGCGCACTGCGCTGATTCTCTTGCTGATGATGGGAATCGCGGCGATTCCAGGCTCTGTCATCCCACAGCGCACCAGCAATCCAATTGCTGTCCGCGATTTCTTTGAGAAGCATCCAGGGACCGCCCCTTTCTATGATCGCTTATCTCTCTTTGATGTCTATGGCTCTCCATGGTTTAGCGCCATTTATATCTTGCTCTTCATCTCACTAATAGGCTGCGTACTTCCTCGTGCAGTCGAGCACTTTCATGCAATGCGCGCGCTTCCTCCTGTAACACCCAAGAATCTCAATCGCATGGAGCACCACACAGTCTTTGCTGGCGATGCCGCATCTCTTGAGCGTGCAGAGAATTGGTTTAAGAAGAATCGTTTTAGAGTCCGCAAAAGCGATGGCTCGATATCTGCGGAGAAGGGCTATCTTCGGGAGACTGGAAACTTACTCTTTCACCTTTCACTCATCCTTATTTTAGTTGGAATAAGTTTCGGCTCTTTATTTGGTTTGCAGGGTGAAGCAATCGTTAATACAGGAGAACGTTTTGTTAATGTACCCACAAGTTATGACAACCTCAGATTAGGTAAGTTAACGAAAGAATCAGATCTAGGTCAGTTCACGATAACAGTGGATAAATTTGTTGCTAAATATGACCCTAAAACAAATATGCCTCAGGATTACACTGCCTATGTAACAACAACTAATGGTGACGTTACTCAGAAGCAGATTATCAAAGTGAATTCACCACTGACCTTTGGTAGCACTCGCGTTTATCTTCAAGCCAACGGCTATTCACCGATTGTTACAGTGCGCGATTCACAAGGCACGATTGCCTTTCAAGGACCAGTCCCATTTTTGCCACAAGATGGAAACCTACGTTCTATCGGTGCCATCAAAGTTCCGGATGCGCAGCCGCCGGTAGGTTTCGTTGCATCGTTCTTACCTACTTTTGAGCGTACTAAGACCATGGGCGGAGTTTCTATCTATCCAGAACTTCTCAACCCTCGATTGCTCTTCTCTATTTGGAGCGGCGATCTCGGCCTCAATTCAGGCATTCCGCAATCGGTGTACAGAATTAATACAGATAAGATGAAAAGACTCGCTCTCGGCTCTGTTGGAGTCGGCGAAAGCTATCAATATGAAGGCGGAACAATCACTTTGGAGGGTGTCGCTCCTTGGGTCAACCTACAAATAGTTGATGACAGAGGTAAGGGATTCACCCTCCTTGGCGCAATCCTTGCAATTCTCGGCTTGCTTTCATCTCTCTACGGGCGTCGCCGACGCATCTGGGTGAAGGTCACAGGAGCTCAAGTTGAAGTTGCCGCTCTAGCCAAGAACAATGCTCCTGGGCTTGAAGAAGAAGTCGCTCGATTAGTAGAAAGTGTAAAGTAATGAATACAACGTGGGCATATGTCTCAAACAACTTTGTCTATTCAGCGATGGCGCTCTTTACTCTCTCATTTCTCTCACATGCATTTGAAACTGCATTTGCCGTGCGCGCACCACAGAACGCAGATTCAACCGATGGCAATCTGCTCATAAAGACTCTTGATTACAAGCGAACCGAAAAGGCTGCCCGCCTCGCCACTGCATTCATGGGGCTCGGTACGTTGCTCTTGCTTGCAGGAATCATCGCGCGAGGCATTTCAGCAGGACATGCACCATGGGGAAATATGTACGAATTCTCCATCACTGGTGCATTTGCATTCTCACTTGCCTATCTCGCTGCACTTCGTAAATATGATCTTCGTTGGTTAGGTCTATTTATCTCATTCTCTGTTCTGCTTACGCTCGGTACTGCAATCACATTGCTCTATCGCAATAGCGCGCCACTTGTTCCTGCACTCAAGTCAACCTGGTTAATCATCCACGTTTCAACAGCAATCATCTGTGGCGGAATCTTCTTGCTCGCAAATGTGATTGCCGGTGCGTACTTATTCCTAGAGCGTTACGAGGAGCTGGGTGCACGTCCTGTCTGGGCACTTCGTATTCCATCTTTAGAGACGCTCGATCAACTTTCCTATCGCTTGGTTGCATTTGTCTTCCCACTGTGGACCTTTTCGGTGATCGCTGGAGCAATCTGGGCCGAGAGTGCTTGGGGTCGTTACTGGGGTTGGGATCCAAAAGAGACCTGGGCATTTATTACCTGGGTTGCCTATGCCGCATATCTACATGCACGAGTAACCATTGGCTGGCGCGGACGCAGAGCAGCATGGCTCTGCATCTTTGCGGGATCGACCTTCTTATTTAACTATGTCTACGTCAACGTGTGGGGCACAGGTAAGCACACTTACAGCGGGCTTAATCAAAAGTAATTTATAGACCACGCAAGAAATCTGGATTGTCATCCGGAGGAATAATGCGTGGCTTGTTTTTCTTTGGACGTCTTTGAAGCACTCCTGTTCGGCCAGCAACGAGGTAGACAACTGAGCCAAAAGGTGGAAAGAGAATAATTACGAGCAACCAACCCCACTTAGGTAACTTTTTGATCTGAACGTCTTCGCGCATTGCGCAATCTACGAATGCAAAAAGAGTTAATGCAATGGAGATTATGCCAATGTATTTAGCCATGGCTTAATAGTAGTGCGAGGCTTAAAAGTATGGAGAATAGAAGTTGAAGCTGACCGGTCTTGGCCAAGAATGGAATTAGCTCTCGCCCTTGTGCCTGGCCCAAAACGCCACGCACCAAGCCGATTGCGATGGGAAGAGTGAGCAGAGTTAGTAGTGCCCACGGATTCATCAATGCAATAGTTGCCGCATAGCCAAGTGCAATAAGAAGAGCAAAGAAGCCACGCGCCTTTCGATCACCCAGTCGTACAGCAAGTGTCTTCTTGCCAGCAGGTGCATCGAGTGCGCGATCTCGAATGTTGTTAATTGCAAGGAGTGCGCAGGCGAAAGTTCCCATGGGAATGGAAATCAAAAGCGAATCAGCGGTGACTTCTTCGGTCTGCACAAAGTACGTACCCACTGTTGCAACGACGCCAAAGAAGATAAAGACAAAGAGTTCGCCGAGGCCGATGTATCCGTAAGGATTCTTTCCACCTGTATACCCCCATGCTGCGAGAATTGCTGCAAACCCAACTGCGATCAGCCACCAACTTGTCATCGCAGCAAGTGCCAACCCTGCAACTGCTGCAACAGCAAAAGAGATAAAAGCTGCCCTCTTTACTGATGCAGGTGTTGCAAGTCCTGATGCAGTAATTCGCGTAGGACCCACCCGGTCAGAATCGGTTCCACGAATTCCATCGGAGTAATCGTTTGCGTAATTGACGCCAATTTGCAGTGCAAGACTGACAAGAAGTGCCAAGAGCGCAGGCAGGGCTGATGCATCAGATGCTGCTAGGGCCGTTGCGACTGCAACGGGAGCAACGGCTGCAGGTAGCGTGCGAGGACGCGCTCCGATAATCCACTTATTCATGGGCAATCCTTTCGAGCGCCTTCTTATCTACCTTGCCAATTCCGAGTAAAGGTAATTCTGAGAGATGGTGAAAAGCTTTGACTTTAGAGGCTGCGCCAAGTTCACGTTGCAGCGCTTCTTGGATTTGCCCCTCAATCTCACTTGTTGCACTTACGAGTGCGCAATGAATTGCCTGACCCCATTCTGGGTGAGGTACTGCAAATGCCGCTACTTGAAGATCGGGGAAAGTTTGGAGAATTACTCGTTCGATAGCAGTCAGTGAAACGTTCTCACCGCCGGTAATGACGATGTCATCAATGCGACCATCGACAACCAACTTTTCGCCCTCAAAATGTCCGGCATCAGAGGTTGCATACCAACCATCGTCATCTGCGAGCTCGTTGGCAAGAACCTTTCCTTTAATCGAAATTCTTGAGTCATCAGCGATTCTCACTTCAACGCCTTCAAGTGGAGTTCCGTTATAAACACAACCACCAGAAGTCTCGGTCGATCCATAGGTTTCAATGAGATTGATGCCAAGAGATTCAGCCTGTGAACGAAGTTGAGATGTCAGCGCTGCGCCACCCACCAATACTGCGCGCGCACTCATTAAGTGCTCGAGAAGATTCTCGTCTCCGTGAAGTGCACGGTAGAGCTGCGTGGGAACAATCGCAGTGAAATCAACCTTGGGATATTTACCTTCGTAACCGATGAGATGAGTGGGGGTTGTTCCTAATTCAAGAGAGCGAATAAGAACATTGATCCCAGCAATGTGGTTGAGAGGAAGAAGGAGTGACCAAGTATTTCCAAACTCAGCACTAATGTATTTATTGGACGCTCTTGCTGAAGTCAGAAGAGCAGAAGCTGAGAGAGCAATTTCTTTTGGCGTTCCCGAGCTACCTGTTGTTGTAACAACGAGGGCGGTGCGCGACGAAACTGCATCAATAGATATTGGGCTCAGTGCAAGAGCGGGGCCATCTGATACGAGGGCCTTTGCGATACGGGCCATTAACTCGCTCAGGCTCCATGCGGAATCGACTGTGCGAACTTCTCGTTGTGCGTTTTGCTCCATTGCCCGCGTAGGCTATCGCCCGTACTCAACAATGGAGGAATCGTGAGCAAGCCGATTAAGCGTGATTTTGGTGACCGCAGCATCCCAGCATGGGCAACCGCTCGTGGAGGTGAGAATTTCACTGATATTAAGTATGAGACCGCCGATGGAATGGCGAAAATTACTATCAATCGACCTCACGTTCGCAATGCCTTCCGTCCACAAACAATTATTGAGTTGAAGCAAGCATTCGACTTAGCGCGCGATAACTCTGAAGTCGGAGTCATCATCTTTACTGGTGAAGGCACAGAAGCATTCTGTTCTGGTGGCGATATCAGCGTTCGTGGCGATGATGGATATGTTGGTGACGATGATCTTGGTAAGCAAGGTATGGGTCGCCTCAATGTGTTGGACCTTCAAGTGCAGATCCGTCGCACACCGAAACCTGTTGTTGCAATGATTGCTGGTTGGGCAATTGGTGGTGGACATGTACTTCACGTCGTCTGCGATCTCTCCATTGCTGCAGATAATGCAAAGTTTGGCCAGACAGGTCCGATGGTGGGCTCTTTTGATGGCGGTTATGGTTCAGGACTTCTTGCACGTAACGTTGGCCAGAAGAAAGCTCGTGAAATTTGGTTTATGACACGACAATACGATGCACAAGAAGCGCTCGATATGGGATTGGTCAACACAGTTGTTCCACTTGCAGAGCTCGAGGCTGAAACAGTTTCCTGGTGCCGCGAGATGTTGCAGAACAGCCCAATGGCGCTTCGACTATTGAAGGCGAGCATGAACGCTGCAGATGATGGACTTGCGGGAATCCAGCAGCTCGCAGGAGATGCAACGCTCTTGTTCTACTTAAGTGAAGAGGGGCAAGAAGGTCGCGATGCATATAAAGAGAAGCGCAAGCCAGACTTTGGAAAGTTCCCGCGACGTCCTTAGAGCTTGGGTCTATAAATATGTTTGATCAACTTCTCTCTACCTTGCGCGTTGTTGCGCTTCCTATGAAGACAAACTTTCGTGGAGTTACGGTGCGAGAAGTTGCTCTCTTTCAGGGCGAATATGGATGGGGGGAGTTCTCACCCTTTCTTGAGTACGACGATCAAGAATCTTCACGTTGGCTAGCAGCTGCAGTTGAAGCGGCTACACAACCAAGGCCCCAGCGATATCGTGAGTCCATTCCCGTCAATGGCACCATCCCTGCAATTTCTGACGGCAATCGTCTTAAAGAAATCATTGAAAGCTATCCAGGGTGCGCAACATTTAAAGTCAAAGTGGGGGAGAACCTCAACGAAGATCTCATTCGTCTTCAGTTGCTGCGCACTCTGCGCCCCAGCGCAGCAATCCGATTGGATGTGAACGGTCTCTGGTCGGTAGCTGATGCACTTAAGAATCTCTCCACCATCAACGATGAAATTGGGGAGATTCAATACGTTGAGCAACCATGTGCAACAGTTGAAGAACTGCGTGAATTGAAGTCACGTGCGGATTTCAATCTCAAGATTGCAGCAGATGAAGTTATTCGAAAGGCACTCAATCCCTTTGCTGTAGACCTTAATGGTGCTGCAGATTATGTGATGCTTAAAGTTCAGCCACTTGGCGGAATAACTCGCTCGATTGAAATAGCTACACACCATGAATTGCCCGTAGTTGTCTCCAGCGCTCTTGAAAGTGCAGTGGGAATCAATTACGGACTCGAGCTCGCCGCTTCAATCAAGGACCTTTCCTTTGATTGCGGCTTGGCTACAGGTTCGTTAATTTCCAAGGATGTAGATTCACTTCCGATAACTAATGGCTCTATTGCACTGAAATCCCTAGAGGTAAATCTCGATGGCCTCGAAGTGGCGCCAGATCGCTTCGAATGGTGGAAGAATCGCGCCATGCGATGTGCGAAAGAACTTGGACTTTAATGAATACCTCCACAACGCTTGCGCGTTCAATTGTTCGCCAGATTGTTCAGGCAGGAGTCACTGATGCCGTCATCTCTCCGGGTTCACGCAATGCACCACTGACTATCGCGCTCTTTGAAGCGAGCAAGAAGAACCTGATTACTTTGCACACTCGTATTGATGAGCGCACAGCGGCTTTCTTTGCCCTTGGAATCGCTAAGGCAAGTGGTCGCCCAGTACCAGTCATCTGCACATCTGGAACAGCTGTTGCCAATTACCACCCAGCAATTCTTGAAGCATCACATTCAAATCTTCCGCTCTTGGTCATCACTGCAGATCGACCAGCAGAGTTACGACGAACAGGTGCAAATCAAACAACTGAGCAGGCACGAATATTTGGAAAAGCTGTTCGCTACTTTGCAGATGTATCAGGCCCGGCTTACCCCATGGAACTTCCATTTAACTCACTGAAATCTGGGCCAGTCCATATCAATGTGCAGTTTCCAGAACCTCTCAGCCCTGATGAAGAAGGCGACTGGCTAGAGAAAATCACGGTTACTCCACCACAGGATTTCACACGGAAAGAGGCGGGAACTTTCTATACAAAGTCCACTCGCGGAGTACTAGTAATCGGCCATGATCGCGGTGGATTGAGCATTAAAGAGGTCGAGGAATTTTCACAATCACTCGGCTGGCCCGTGATTGCTGAAGATCCGCTCTCTTTCCCAGATGCACTTTCACATGCGAGTCTCTTTCTGACATCGAAGACCATCACGGATGAATTAGTTCCAGACACCGTCGTCGTGATTGGCCGCACAACTTTGTCACGTTCAATCAACCGATTGATTTCAACAGCACGCAAGACCATCGTGATTGACCCTCGCATTCTGACAGTCGATAGCGATCGCGTTGCAGATCAAAAGTTTTCTGCTCTTCCCTTGATCGAAGTTCAACCTGCTGATTCTGAATATGCAGAACGTTGGAAGAAGTACTCATCACGTGCTTCCAAGAAAGTTGCAGATTTCTCTACTTGGTCTGAAGCTCTTGTGGCACGCGAAATCGGAGTCGGCATTCCAACTGGTACAGCGCTCTTTGTTTCATCATCTCGCCCCATTCGCGATATCGAAGGCTTTGCAACTGCTCGTAGCGGCGTTGAAACCTTTGCAAATCGCGGCCTGGCAGGCATTGATGGAAATATCTCGACTGCGCTCGGCATCGCATCGCAACGCGAGGAAACTATTGCTGTCTTAGGCGATTTGAGTTTCTTGCACGACATCACCGGGCTGATTCATCAAGAAGACATCAATCTTAAAATTATTGTCATCAACAACAATGGTGGAGGAATCTTTTCGACACTTCCACACCGCGGAGTTGATGGTTTTGAAACAATCTTCGGAACGCCGCATGACCTCGATATTGCAAAGATTGCTCAAGCATTTGGGTTGATGACCTCAACTGTCGAAAAGCAATCAGAGCTCATTGCTGAACTTTCTAAGCCCGTAGTCGGTCTATCGCTTGTTGTGGTCAATGTTCCGGACCGCGAGAGCAATGCCGATAACTTGCAGGCTATTTACTCCTCGATGGACTCTCTTTAGAGAGCAGATTTCATCGCGCTGAACTTGGCATTGCTTTCGGCAAGTTCAACCACGGGATCTGATCCCGCAACAATTCCACAGCCAGCAAAGATGCGAATCTCGTTGCCGGTGACTTGGCCAGAACGTAGAGCGATTCCGAGTTCTCCATCTCCTCGTGCATCAATCCAGCCGACAGGTCCGGCATATCGACCCCGGTTCATGCCTTCAATCTCATCGATAACATCGAAAGCAATATTGCGCGGTGTTCCGCATACGGCAGCAGATGGATGCAGAGACTTAAGGAGTGCAAAGGCATCGACATGATGCTTTGATTCGAGGAGCGCACCAGTCACATCGGTTGCAAGATGCATGACATTCGCTAAGTGCAATACAAAGGGAGCTTCAGGAACGTTTGTTGACGAGCAGAAGGGCTCGAGCGCTTCTGCGACAGAGCGCACTGCATATTCGTGTTCTTCTAAATCTTTTGATGAACGGGCAAGTGATCCCGAGAGCGCAAGATCGCGAGCATCATCACCGGTCTTAGGAATAGTTCCTGCAAGAACGCGTGATGTGACCATGCCACGCGAAAGGCGTAGCAAGAGTTCTGGGGTTGCACCAATCAACCCATCAACTGAGAAGACCCAGGTTGCTGGATAGTTTGCTGCCAATTTACTGAGAACCGGACGAACATCAATCGCCTTATCGGTTGTCGCAATGAGATCGCGAGCGAGAACTACTTTATCGATTTCAGATTTATTAATCTTTGCAATCGCTTGTGCAACTCGAGTCTCCCACTGTTGTTCACTCAGCGTGCCTTGATGCCATTGAAAGTCTTGTTCTGAATATTCTGGTGCAGCATCGGCAAGTAGAGGCTGCGCATCACTGCCAATCCAGGTAATCCAAGAGTTCTCGCCCTTTTTACCAACGATGACCCGGGGGATTACCGCAATAGATTCCTCATTGCGGTCGAAGCTAAATGAGGTAAAGAGAACCGGGCCAGTACCGCTGCCATGGACTGCATTGGATACGGAGAAAGTCTCAAGTTGTTGATGCCACCAGGTGCGCACCTGATCGAAGCGATCTTTTCCTGAAACCCTTATCGATGCGTATTCGCCCCAACCGACAATCCCTTCACCGCCACGAACCCATGAATAAGGAGCGCTATCAGGCAGTAATTGAAGTAGAGGGAGGTGGGCACCAATGCGATTGGTTGTGACCGGAACTAGTGAGGGCATTTATAAGATTACTTATTAAGCGTCTTATTTGTTGAGAGTCTGGGAAATCTTGCGCCAGATGAGTGGCAGAGTTGTTCCAACGATTGCAATCTTAAGCATTTCACCGAAGATGAATGGTGTAAAACCAAATTCAAGAGTCTTCGCCCAAGTGATACCGAGTGACTGGTGAAGCCAGAGAAGTCCAATTCCAAAGATGACAACTTCGCCGAGAAGTAGTGCTGGAAAAGATGTTACGAACTTCTGATCAGCTTTGCGATCTGCGAGGTAACCAAGCAGGAGTGATGCAGCGAGCATGCCGACGAGGTAGCCACCTGTTGCTCCCATAACGCGATCAATGCCGTGGTTGGCAGATGTTGCAGATGGAGCGAAGATTGGCGCTCCTACAATTCCAGCAAACAAATATGTTGCGAATGTTGTAAATCCAAGGCGAGCGCCGTATGTCGTTCCTACTAATAGCGCTGCAAGTGTCTGACCCGTTACCGGAACAGGTGATCCCGGAACAGGAACTGACACCTGAGCCATCGCAGAGATAAATGCGACGCCACCGACGATAAAGAGAGCATGTGTCAGAGCGGTGCTTCGTGGTGCAACTGCTGAACGAAGTGTTGCTGTAGATGACATTTTTCTCCTCGACTGACACTCAAATAAAAGTTGTAGCAAAGCCTACCTTTGCGCCAGACTACCCACATGTCGCGAGCGCATATGGATAAGAACCCTGAGGAAGTCGCCAAGATGTTCGATGGCGTGGCAAAGCGCTATGACCTCGTCAACGATCTTTTGAGCCTCGGCCAGACCAAGCGCTGGCGGAAGAAGGTCACCAAGCTGATCGATCCGCGCCCAGGGATGAAGATCCTCGATATGGCAGCAGGTCCAGGGGCGAGCTCAGAACCTCTCTTTAAGGCCGGCGCCGAAGTCACCTCAGCTGATTTCTCCCAGGGAATGCTCGATGCTGGCAAGAAGCAGCGCCCCTACCTGAATTTCCAGCTTGCCGATGCCCTCAACCTCCCATTTGGGGATAACTCCTTCGATCTCTACACAATCTCCTTCGGGCTGCGCAATACCCATAAGACTGAATCTGCGCTGAAAGAGGCCCTTCGTGTCGTCCGTCCAGGCGGGCGCATCGTCATTGTCGAGTTCTCAGCCCCTACCTGGCGTCCATTTCGTACCATTTATACCAATTACCTCATGAGCGCCCTGCCCTGGATTGCCAAGAAGACCGCCTCTAATCCAGATGCCTACGTTTACCTCGCTGAATCCATCAAGGCCTGGCCAGATCAGGCGGCGCTCGCTGCCATTATTGAAAAATCTGGTTGGTCAGAGGTTGCTATCAAAAACCTGACGGGTGGAGTTGTCGCAGTTCACATGGCGGTAAAGCCCGAAGGGCTTTGACGCAGTTCACATGGCTGTGAAGCCGTAGCGATTTCAACAACCGAAAGTACGGCCTAGACTTACCTTTCGTGAGCGCTAATCCATATCTGCCCATCATCGTTCTCTTTGCGATTGGATTTGGCTTCGCCGCCTTCTCGGTCGGCATTGCAGCCATTACTGGTCCGGCTCGTTACAACCGCGCAAAGCAAGAGGCGTACGAGTGCGGAATTGAACCTTCACCACAAGCTCTCGAAGGCGGACGCTTTCCAGTGAAGTACTTCCTCACCGCAATGTTATTTATTGTCTTCGATATTGAAATCGTCTTCCTCTATCCATGGGCAGTTACATTCGACGCGCTCGGACTCTTCGGTCTCGTGGAGATGGGAATCTTTATCGCAACGGTATTCGTTGCATATGCATACGTTTGGCGACGTGGCGGATTGGAATGGGACTAACCCATGGGCCTAGAAGAAAAGTTACCTAGCGGAGTACTTCTCTCAACTGTTGAAGGTCTTGCAGGTTATATGCGCAAGAGCTCTGTATGGCCAGCAACATTCGGCCTTGCATGCTGCGCGATTGAGATGATGGCGCTGGGTTCATCACCCAAGCACGACATTTCTCGATTCGGCATGGAACGTTTTAGTGCATCACCTCGTCAGGCAGATTTGATGATTGTTGCAGGACGCGTGTCACAGAAGATGGCACCAGTTCTTCGACAGATTTACGATCAAATGACAGCGCCAAAGTGGGTTATCTCCATGGGCGCATGTGCATCTTCAGGTGGAATGTTTAATAACTACGCGATCGTGCAAGGAGTGGATCACGTCGTGCCAGTTGATATTTATCTTCCGGGTTGCCCACCACGTCCAGAGCAGTTGATGGATGCAATCATTAAATTGCACGAACAAATTTCAGATACAAAGCTCGGTGCAAACCGCGAAGCAGTCATAAAAGCAGTAGAAGAAGCTGCTTTAAAGGCAAAGCCAACTATCCAGCTTGGCAATCTCCCACACGAAGGGATGTTTGCGTAAATGACTTCCAATCACGATGTCACTAGTGGCATGTTCGGCGTTGCAGGAACTGGCGATACATCAGGTTATGGTGGATTAGTTCGCACAGTTGCAAACCCAGGTTCAACAGAGCGCCCGTACGGTGGCTACTTTGATCAGCTCGCAGATGATCTCGAGCGCGCATATCCAGATTTCGCAGATGCAATTACAAAGGTCGTTGTTGATCGTGGTGAAATCACACTTCACATCAAGAAGCATCGCCTCGTTGAAGTTGCAAAGATTCTTCGCGATAAGTTGCTCTTCGAAATGTGCATGGGTGTTTCTGGTGTTCACTACCCAGATCGCACAGGATGTGAACTCGTAGCTGTTTATCCATTGCTCTCCATGACAAAGAACCAGCGCATTCGTCTTGAAGTATGTACTTCAGAGACCGACCCGCACATTCCTTCATTGGTTGAGGTTTACGGTGGAAACAACTGGCATGAGCGCGAGACTTACGACATGTTCGGAATTATCTTCGACGGACATCCAGGTCTTACTCGCATCTTGATGCCAGATGACTGGGATGGACATCCACAACGTAAGGATTACCCACTCGGCGGAATTGCAGTGGAATACAAGGGTGCAACAACACCGGCTCCACATAACCGGAGGTCTTACAAGTGACATTCGATCCATATGCAGCAACTCGCGAAACCACTGAAGGAACTGTTTACTCAGTTACGGGTGGCGATTGGGATTCACTCGTATCTGAAATTGGCGAGACAAAAGAAGAGCGCATCATCGTCAACATGGGTCCTCAGCACCCATCCACCCATGGAGTTCTACGCCTTGTTCTCGAGCTCGAAGGCGAGACAGTTACAGAAGTTCGCCCAGGTATTGGATACCTCCACACAGGTATTGAAAAGAACATGGAATACCGCTCTTGGACACAGGGAACAACATTTGCAACGCGTATGGACTACCTCGCACCAATCTTCAATGAGACTGCATACTGCTTAGCAATTGAGAAGTTGCTCGGAATTACCAACGATATTCCAGAGCGTGCTTCGATCATCCGCGTGTTGATGATGGAGCTCAACCGAATTTCATCTCACATGGTTGCACTCGGTACCGGTGCTCTCGAACTTGGCGCAATGGGACCAATGTTCTTTGCATTCCGCGAGCGCGAAGCCGTACTCGATACATTTGAAGCGATCACAGGTCTTCGTATGAACATGGCCTATGTACGTCCAGGTGGAGTCCAACAAGATCTTCCAGTAGGCATGACATCTCGTCTTCGCGACTTGGTAAAAGAACTCCGCAAGAACTTTAAAGATAACGAACGCCTCTTGGTGGGCAACACAATCTGGATGAAGCGCACCGAAGGAATCGGATATCTCGATCTCGCAGGTTGTACAGCGCTAGGAATCACAGGACCTGTACTTCGTTCAACTGGTCTTCCTTGGGATCTTCGCAAGATGCAGCCGTATTGCGGCTATGAGAATTACGAATTCGATGTCATCACAGCTGATACCTGCGATGTATATGGCCGCTTCTTGATTCGAATGGCAGAACTTGAGCAGTCATTGCGCATCATTGAACAAGCAATTGAAAAGCTTGATGCAACAGAAGGTCAGCCAGTCATGGTTGCCGATAAGAAGATTGCCTGGCCGGCACAGCTTGCGCTAGGTGCAGATGGCCTTGGAAACTCTTTGGATCACATCCGCGAAATCATGGGTTCTTCCATGGAATCGCTTATTCACCACTTCAAGCTCGTGACAGAGGGATTCCGTGTTCCTGCAGGTCAGGCATATGCAGCCGTTGAATCACCACGCGGTGAGCTCGCAGCGCATGTCGTCTCGGACGGTGGAACAAAGCCTTATCGCGTTCACTTCCGTGAGCCATCGTTTAACAATCTTCAATCAACATCTGCAATGAGCGAAGGTGGAATGGTTGCCGACATCATCGGTGCTGTTGCATCTATCGATCCTGTTATGGGAGGCGTGGACCGCTAATGACAACTCTTAATTTGGATGTCATGAACTCAATCGTGGCTCGTTATCCACGTAAGCGTTCTGCAATTATGCCGTTGTTGCACTACGTGCAATCAGTATCTGGCTATGTCACCAATGAAGGTATCGAAACAATTTCATCAGTTCTTGAGATTGAAACTGCAGAAGTTTCTGCTGTTGCAACTTTCTATACACAGTACAAGCGCAAGCCAACCGGTGAATATCACATCGGTGTCTGCACAAATACTTTGTGCGCAATCATGGGTGGAGATCAGATTCTCGAGGCTCTCAAGGAACATCTTGGTCTTGAAAATGATGGCGTAACCGATGATGGAAAAGTTTCAATCGAACATATCGAGTGCAACGCAGCATGTGATTATGCGCCAGTTGTGATGGCTAACTGGGAGTTCTACGACAACCAGACTGTCGAATCAGCGAAAGCACTTGTTGATGGAGCTCGTGCAGGAAATCCACCAGCACCAACTCGCGGACCAAGCCGCCTCGTGACTTTTAAAGAAGCATCTGCAGTTCTTGCAGGTCTCGATGATGGACTTGCAGAAGAAGGTGTTCAAGCAGGTGCACCAACACTTCTTGGTCTCAAGCTCGCAAAGGAAGGAAAGTAATGTCGCTATTAACTCCCGTCCTTTCAGCACATTGGGATGAGAAAGATTCATTCACAATCGATGCATACAAGCGCAACGGTGGATACCAGGCAGCTCAAAAAGCACTTGCTATGGATCCTGATGCTCTTATCCAACTTGTCAAAGATTCAGGACTTCGCGGTCGTGGCGGTGCAGGCTTCCCAACCGGCATGAAGTGGGGCTTTATCCCACAGGGCGATAACAAAGAGCACTACCTGGTTGTTAACGCCGATGAATCAGAACCAGGAACATGTAAGGACATGCCGCTATTGATGGCGAATCCACATGTTCTTGTTGAGGGCGTCATCATCGCTGCCTATGCAATTCGTGCAAAGCATGCTTTTATCTATATTCGCGGCGAGGTAACACATGTCGCTCGTCGCCTCAATAAGGCGATTGCAGATGCCTATAAAGCTGGCTATCTCGGAAAGAATGTTTTTGGAACAGGCCACGATGTTGATCTTGTTCTTCACATTGGAGCAGGTGCTTATATCTGCGGTGAAGAGACAGCCCTCCTTGATTCACTGGAAGGTTTCCGTGGTCAACCACGACTTCGTCCACCATTCCCAGCGATTGCTGGTCTCTATGCACGTCCAACTGTCGTCAACAATGTTGAGTCAATCTCGGCAGTTCCTGCAATTGTTGCCAACGGCGCAGAGTGGTACCAATCAATGGGTACAGAGAAGTCAAAGGGTGCAACTCTTTACTCGCTCTCGGGTCACGTAAATAACCCAGGACAGTTTGAAGCACCACTCGGAATCACACTTCGCCAAATCCTTGAACTCGCAGGTGGAGTTCGTAACGGTCATAAGTTGAAGTTCTGGACTCCAGGTGGGTCATCAACTCCAATTTTCACAGATGAACATCTCGATGTTCCGCTTGATTATGAAGGTGTTGCAGCAGCAGGTTCCATGCTTGGTACAAAAGCTCTTCAAATCTTTGATGAGACAACGTGCGTAGTCCGTGCAGTATTGCGTTGGACAGAGTTCTACAAGCACGAGTCATGCGGAAAGTGCACACCATGTCGCGAAGGCACATGGTGGTTGGTGCAGATTCTCCGTGATCTTGAAGAAGGTAAGGGAACAGAGGCGGATCTTCAGAAGCTTCTCGATCTCTGCGACAACATCATGGGCCGTTCATTCTGTGCGCTTGGTGATGGTGCAACTTCATCAATCACATCATCGATCAAGTATTTCCGTGATGAGTACATCGCCCACGTCACTGGCGGCGGCTGCCCATTCGATGCATCAAAGTCAACACTCTTTGCGGAGGCTAAATAAATGACAACGGCTGAAGTAACACAGGTTGAAATGATCACCGTCGTCATTGATGGTTTTGAGGTTACAGTGCCAAAGGGCACTCTCATCATCCGCGCAGCAGAAAAGCTTGGAATTCAGATTCCTCGTTTCTGTGATCATCCACTCCTCGATCCAGTAGGCGCATGTCGTCAGTGTCTCGTTGATGTTGAAATCAACGGCCGCGCGTTCCCCAAGCCACAGGCATCATGCACCATCCCGGTTGAGCCAAATATGATCGTTAAGACTCAGCTCACATCACCAGTTGCAGATAAGGC
>NZ_JBJTMK010000026.1:0-25952 GCF_046070465.1 Candidatus Planktophila sp.
CTGGTTTCTACTCAAAGGATGCAATCATTGAAACTGCATTTAATGCAGGCGGTGCAAAGGGAGTAATTCTTGGATGTGCAGCACTTCTTGGTGCAGCAATTACAGCGTTCTATATGTCACGCGTCATGATTCTTACCTTTACAAGTAAAGAGCGTTGGGACGATGAGGCACATCCTCACGAGTCACCTGCGTTGATGTGGGTACCAATCGCAATTCTTGCTATCGGTTCTGTTGTATCAGGATTCCTCTTCACTCGCGGACATGCACTTGTTAACTGGCTCGAGCCAGTTGTCGGTGGACATGAAGGCGAGCATGAAGAGCTCTTGGCTCCTATAGTTGTTTCAGGTCTTGCGCTTACAGCCGTTGCAATCGGTGTTGCTATTGCACTGAAGATGTACCAGTTCTCAGATGTTGCAGCTGTTGCTCCTGAAAATGTATCTGCTCTCACTCGCTTTGTCCGTAAGGATCTTGGACAAGATGGCTTCAATGAAGCGGTCTTTATGCGTCCAGGTCTTTTGATTACAGAGCTTGCAGAGCAAGTGGATGTCAGCGTTGTTGATGGCGCAGTTCGAGGCGTCGGTCGTATCGCGACTGGCTCTGGTTCAGCACTTCGCCGCACACAGACAGGCTTTGCTCGCAGCTATGCAGCGTTCATTCTCATCGGCGCGATCGTCTTGATCGCTGGAATCTGGGTGGTCACACAATGAGTTCAGTACTAATCCTCGCGCTCTTGCCATTGCTCGGCGCACTCATCGTGGGCGTTCTTCCTAGCTCAAACGTTCTTCGCATCAAGCAGGCAGCTCTCGGTGTCACTCTTCTGACTGCGGCCTTTGGTATCTATATGACGACTCAGTTCGTCGCTGGAGATACAGCTTTCCAATTTGTTCAGAAGAACGAGTGGATTCCATCATTTGCAATCAACTTCTCTATGGGCGTTGATGGCCTAGCGATGGTTCTCATCCTCATGTCAGTCATTCTGACTCCTATCGTTTTGCTCGCTGGTTGGAATGAATCTGATGGCGGACGTTGGTCTGCAAAGGTTTTTTACATTCTTATTCTTGTTCTCGAGACAATGATGATCGGCGTATTCGCAGCAACTGACGTCTTCTTGTTCTACGTCATCTTCGAAGCGATGTTGATCCCCGTCTACTTCCTTATCGGTGGTTACGGCTCAGGGGAACGCGCAGCGGCTGCAGTGAAGTTCCTGCTCTACAGCCTCTTCGGAGGTCTCTTGATGCTCGCATCAATCATTGGCATTTACGTGGTCTCAAGCAATGCAGGTCATGCAAGCTTCGATATCACCGAGCTCGCTGGCCTCCATGCTGTCATGAGTCCAATGACTCAGAACCTCTTGTTCCTCGGCTTCTTTATTGCATTCGCAATTAAGGCTCCGCTATGGCCACTGCACACATGGTTGCCAGATGCAGCGAAGGCTGGTTCTCCAGGCACATCTGTATTGCTTCTTGGTGTCCTCGATAAGGTCGGTACATTCGGAATGATCCGTTTCTGTATCACCATCTTCCCTGATGCAAGCAAGACTTTTACGCCAGTGATCATCACGCTCTCAGTGATCTCAATTATCTACGGTGCATTCCTTGCAATCCGTGCTCGCGATTTGAAGCGTTTGATTGCATATACATCTATCTCTCACTTCGGTTTCATCACCATGGGAATCTTTGCGATGACTACACAAGGCCACTCAGGTGCGACTCTCTACATGTTCAACCATGGTTTCTCAACCGCAGCCCTCTTTATCGTGGGCGGTTGGATGATTGCTCGTCGTGGATCATCGACTATCGCTGACTTCGGTGGCTTGCAGCGCGTGACCCCAGTTATGGCATGGATGTTCTTCATTGCAGGTATGTCGTCACTCGCACTCCCAGGTCTCTCAAGCTTCGTCTCTGAGTTCTTGGTCTTGGTGGGTACATACACTCGCTATCCAGTAGCAGCAGTAATCGCGACCATCGGAATCGTTCTGGCAGCTCTCTACATCTTGATTCCCGTACAGCGCACTTTGCACGGACCTACGACTCCGGGTAATGAGAATCTTCCGGATCTCAACCTTCGCGAGAAGATTGCGATTGCTCCAGTAGTTGCAGTAATTGTTGCCTTCGGTTTCTATCCATCACCGCTACTGAACATCATTAATCCAGCATCTGCTCATGTACTTGAGGTTGCAGGATTTACCGATCCAGCTCCAACAGAGAATGCAGGTAAGTAAATGACATTTACAGCTCCCGTACTTGAGTATGCGCTTCTAGCGCCGATTCTCATCGTTCTCGCAGGCGCTCTGGCTGGTGTTCTTATCGAGGCATTTGTTCGCACAAGTGCACGTGCAACTGCCCAGCTCTTTGTAGCTGTTGCAACCATTGTGATTGCTCTCGCTCAGCTAGTTCGAGTTCGCAACGAGGCTTCAACGACAGCTGCGATGTCCTCACTTGTATTTGATGGTGCTGGAGTTCTCTTTATGGGTACCATCTTGGTCATCGCTTTGCTCTCACTCTTCTTGATTGCAGATCAGGATAACTTCACTGCAGCTGCAGCTGCCGTTCCGGGATCGCTCGAAGAACGTCAGGCGCATCAGGCACGTGTCCGCACAACTGAAGTATTCCCACTGACACTCTTTGCAGTAGCAGGAATGCTCTTGTTCCCACTTGCCAGCGATTTGATTACTCTCTTTGTGGCACTTGAAATGCTCTCTTTGCCTCTCTATTTGATGTCTGGCCTTTCTCGTTACCGTCGCCTCGCTTCACAGGAAGCTGCTCTGAAGTACTTCCTTCTCGGAGCTTTCTCATCAGCATTCTTCCTCTTCGGTGCAGCGTTCCTCTATGGATACTCATCTTCTGTGACATTTGCAGGCATTCAAGCAGCTGTTACTGGTGGCGCTGGAAATGATGTATTCCTCTTGATCGGAATCGCATTTATCTCAGTTGGCCTGCTCTTTAAGGTTGGCGCTTTCCCATTCCATGCTTGGTCACCAGATGTGTATCAGGGTTCACCAACACCTGTTACTGCCTTTATGGCAGCAGCAACCAAGGTTGCTGCATTTGGAGCAATCCTTCGCATCTTCTACGTCGCCTTTGCTAACGCAGAGTGGCAGTGGCGTCCAACTCTCGTCCTTATCGCGATTGCGACGATGGTCTTTGGTTCACTTGTTGCTATTGCACAGAAAGATGTCAAGCGCATGTTGGCGTACTCATCCATTGCACATGCAGGCTTCTTGCTTGCAGGCGTGATCGCGTTGAGCAAGCAAGGTCTTGATGCGAGCATCTTCTATCTCCTTGCCTACGGCATCGCTACAGTCGGCGGTTTTGCAATCGTCACTTTGGTACGCGACTCAGCAGGTGAGGTGACAGACCTCAATCGCTGGAGCGGCCTCGGTAAGCGTTCACCAATCGTTGCTGGAACATTTGCATTCTTCCTTCTGGCATTCGCTGGCATTCCAATGACATCTGGCTTTATTGGAAAGTTCTCAATCTTCTCCGCTGCATACCAGTCAGGAAGCTTGGCAATTTTGATTGCCGGTGTTCTCTCATCTGCAGTAGCTGCCTTCTTCTATATCCGAGTCATCGTCTTGATGTTCTTCAAGGATCCAGTTGAAGATGGTGCAAGCGTTGTGATTCCGTCAGCTTTGACGACAACAACTATTGCTCTCTCTGCTGTTGCGACACTGGTTCTCGGAGTCTTCCCAGCGCCAGTCATCAACTTCATTCAGACAACAGCCTTCTTCCTTCGCTAATGGCTAACCTCGGCATTCCCGGTATGGCTCCTGCCCTTGAGGCAGAGCTTGCTGTGGGGATGGCATCGGTTGAGGCGCTCCTTCACAGCCATATTCAGGGTAAATATCCGTTGGTGGAAGAGACATCTCGCCACCTTGTAGCAGCCGGAGGCAAGCGGCTACGCCCCTTATTGACCCTTCTGGCATCGCATTATGGAGATAAGAACCGTAAGGGGATTATCGAATCTGCCGCAGTCTGCGAACTGACTCACGTTGCAACTTTGTATCACGACGATGTCATGGATGAAGCGCCGCTTCGCCGTGGCGTTGAAAGCGCCAACAATCGTTGGGGCAATACAGTGGCAATCCTTACCGGCGATTACCTCTTTGCAAAAGTCTCAGCTCTACTTGCCGATATCGGACCAGAGGCTGTCCGCCTTCAATCACATACCTTTGAGCGCCTTGTGATTGGTCAAATCATGGAGACGCAAGGGCCAGCCGATGGCCAAGATCCGCTCGAGCATTACCTCTCTGTCGTTGCCGATAAAACCGGTTCACTGATTGCAGCATCTGCTCGATTTGGTGCAATGGTTTCGGGAGCGCCTGATGAGATCAAAGAAACCCTCACAGTCTTCGGCGAGAAAATCGGAGTTGCTTTTCAGTTGGTAGATGACGTTATCGATATCGCCTCCGAATCATTTGAGTCAGGAAAGACTCCAGGTACGGATCTTCGCGAAGGCGTTCCAACTCTTGTTACGTTAAATGTAATTTCGATGAACCGCCCAGAAGATGCAGCGCTGATTGCTCTTTTGAAGGCACCGATTACAGATGAAGCGACAGTGCAAGATGTCATTAAAGCACTTCGTGCACATCCTGCACTCGAGCTATCTCGTCAGCAAACACTTCAATTCGCTAACGATGCACGTAAGGCCTTGGGGCCACTGCCTGTTGGCGATGTTACTGGCGCGCTGTATTCGCTATGCGACGCTATTATCGACCGCACGGCTTGATCGCAGTAGATCTATCGCTAGCGCGATCAGTGCACACCAGATAATCACAAAACCAATCCAACGTGCCGCTGGCATATCTTCGTGGCGAACCCATACACCGATCGAGAATTGAATTGTCGGTGTGATGTATTGGAGTAATCCGATAATTGTGTAGGGCAGACGAGTAGTCGAACCATTGAATAGTAAGAGCGGAATAGCGGTAATCGCACCGGCGCTGACTAAGAGGATTGTTAATCCAGCATCATGGCCGAAGTAGCCGGTGCCGTTCTTTTCGAGAATAAGTAAGTAAATTCCATATGGAATAAGGCTGAGCATCGTCTCGATTGCCAAACCTTCAAGAGCGCCAAGGCCCAGCATCTTCTTGATAACGCCGTAGCTACCCCAGGAAAGTGCGAGCGCGAGAGCAACCCAGGGGAGTCGCCCATAATCAATCGTAAGCACTGCTACTCCGGTAGTCGCAATACCCACCGCAATCCACTGTCCGAGGCGCATCTTCTCTTTGAGTAGCAGCACACCGAAAGCGATAATCACCAAAGGATTGATGTAGTAACCGAGTGATGCTTCAACAACATGACCATTATTGGTGGCCCAGATATAGACAATCCAGTTAACAGAGATAAGAGCGCTTGTTGCAAGAAGTCCAAAGAAAATCTTAGGCTTTTTTAATTGTGCAACGGTGTGCTTCAACTTCTTATGAAAAGCTAAAACGATAAGACAGAAAACTAAAGTCCACACCGCGCGGTGGGCAACGATTTCATAGGCGCTGGCTGGCTTGAGCAGCGGCCAATAGAGAGGAAAGAGCCCCCACAGAACATATGCAGCTAAGCCAAAGATGAGTCCGAGCGATTTCTCGCTTCTATCAGCCATGAATTAACGGAAGTTGGTAAATTGAACGGCGAAGTCGAACGGACCTTCTTTGATCTGCTGGATAGCATATTGCAAATCATCACGGCTCTTTGATGTCACGCGGAGCTCATCACCTTGAATCTGGGTTTTAATGGACTTTGGTCCCTCATCGCGAAGAAACTTTGCAATCTTCTTTGCATTTTCAGTGGAGATGCCCTCTTTGAGTGTGCAAGCAATTTTGTAAATCTTGCCTGAGAGCTGTGGCTCGCCGGATTCGAGGTGCTTCAAAGAGACTCCGCGCTTAATCATCTTCTCTTTCACAACTTCAAGAGCTGCCTTTGCGCGCTCTTCTGTGCCTGCTTCAATCTTGATGGCCTCACCCGCGAGTTCAACGGTTGTTCCGGTATTCTTAAAATCAAAGCGGGTATCGATTTCACGGATAGCTTGATTAATTGCGTTATCGAGCTCCATCCGGTCGATCTTGGAAACTACGTCAAAACTTGCGTCAGCCATTGGTTTTGGCCCTCTCTTATCAGGATTTTTAACTGGTCGAAGGACGATTTTTCATCCTTATGTGCCTAAGGTATCCTTTCGCCTCGTACTTCAAAAGCCGCAACACTTGTTCGACCCTGGCGGGTTGCCCGAGCGGCCAATGGGAGGGGACTGTAAATCCCCCGGCTCTGCCTTCGAAGGTTCAAATCCTTCACCCGCCACCATATCGATACGGCCTTAGCTAATAGCTAGGGCCGTTCGCTTTATAAAGTCCACGGTCAGCTTCGGGTAGTTCCACATAATCACGTGGGCACAGTTATCGACAACAACCCAGTGCGAATGTCGTGGTGCCACGCTCTTCTCTTGCGCAATTTCCTCAGGCAAAGTCAGGTCGTAATCGCCGAAGATAATGGAAACCTTCACTTCAGGTGGCACATTTGATTCAAACTTGCGACCACGTAGACCTCTCCACAATGGCATATAGCCCTTGGAATTTGCCATCGCCACAACAGAATCGCGACATGATTCAAAGCTAAGATCTCGCCAGAGATGTGTGATCTTCTTATAACCAATCGCTTTCAGCGGTGGCAAGTGATAAGCCAACCTCATAAAGTGCTGAGAAATTTTCGCAAGAATTCGAGCATCAAAGAAACTGGGTGGAAGCTTGCTGGTAGGCACTTGATGCCATAACCCTGCCGGGGCAAGTGCTGTCACACTCTTGACGCTCTCAGGTGCAATAGCGCCCATCTCGAGCGCGATCCACCCACCTAGTGAATTGCCTGCAACATGCATCTCAGAGTAGTTATGCTCTGAGCTGACTGTCTTCACAATAGCCCGAGCAAGTGATTGTGGGTCCACAGCTTCGCCCTCATGAATCTCTGCAACTCCATGTCCTGGGAGGTCTACAGCAATGACATTGAAATGCTCAGTTAAATCTGCGATTAGGCTCTTCCAGATATTTCCTGCGGAGCCAAGACCGTGCACCAAGACTAAAGCTGGTCGGTCGGGATCTTTAGCGAAGAGGTGGGTTGCGATTGGCACGCGCGAATCGTACTTTGCTCGCTCGAGACTTAGTGGGTCAAAGCAACGGGAAGAGCGATAAGTCCCCGAAGTGCAACATCTTTGCGCCATTGAAGCGCTGGTGTATCAGTCGTTATTTCAATCTTCCTAAAATTCTCGAGAATCGCCTTCACAATCTCTTCACCCTCGACCCTTGCCAAAGGGGCACCGAGGCAGACATGGATTCCGCGGCCAAAGGCGAGGTGTTTACGCGACTCACGCTCGATTTCAAAGGAGTCTGGATTTTCAAAGAAGGTTTCATCACGATTTGCAGATGCCAGCATTGGCAGCACTAAATCTCCGGCAGGAATTCTTACTCCTGCAATCTCCATATCTCTCTTTGCAATTCGCCATGATCGAGGGACAGAGCCATCGAAGCGGGCCATCTCATCTACCGCTGGCTTAATGAGTTCGGATTGATTCCTAAGAAGTTCGATGGCAGCTGGATGCGAGAGAAGACCGAGCATTCCATTACCTAAAAGATGAGTAGTTGTCTCATGTCCTGCAACAAAGAGCGTGACTGCGGTTGAGACTAACTCTGACTCACTCAGCGAATCTCCATTGAGTTCGGCGCTGACGAGTGCCGACAAGATATCTGCGTTGCTATCGAGATTGCCGCTATCTCTCAGCTCCCGACGGTGATTGGCCAATCGCACAACAAAGTTACGCATCTCCTCCAGCATCATCTCGGCGTGAAGCGCCTTATCGGGAGCGATTCGACCACCCTTCTCATAGAGTCCATTGATTGCATGGGCCCAACGAATGAGGTCAGGGATATCGCTCTCTTCTGATCCCAATAGCCGGCCGACCACAAGAGCGGGTACCGGTGTGAAGAGGTCTTGAATGAGATCTGCTTCAGATTTCAAATGTGCAAGAACTCGATCTACTACAGCTTTGGTAATAGGTCGAAAAGATTCCGCCATCTTTGGGGTAAAGGCTTGTGCTAATAATCCACGAAGACGCTTATGTTCTGGCGCATCAGAGTGAGCAAGTCCGGTGGCAAAGTGCATCTGAAGAAGCGGAAGTTGATCTTGAACCTCTTGATCAAGTTGATGAATTAAGTGAAGGACTCGACCTTTGCTCGAGTAATCATCACTATTGTGAAGAATCTCAGCGACATCACCATAGCGTGTGACTACCCAGCCGCCGAGGTGTTCGCTGAAGAAGACTGGCGCCTCACGTCGAAATTGTGTGAAGAGGGGGTAGGGATTGGAAAAGTACGTACCATCTGAAAATGCGGCACTGAGAAGTTCGTCAGCTTTCATTTGTACACGTTAACTCATCTAAATAATCTTGACTAGCTCTTTAAAAATGAAAGGTGCATTAAGTACCCTTCTTGCCATGGACCACAGCGAGGCATTTACTGGCAAGATCAACGCCCTTCGAAAGTTAATGGCAGAAAAAGATTTAGACTCACTGATTCTCCGAAGAAACCCCAATCTTGCCTGGGCTATTAGTGGGCGAGCGCATGTCCCCACCACAATAGATGCAGCCTGCTTTGACTTGGTGATCACGGAAGATTCTGTTTTTGCAGTCACCAATGCGATTGAAGCCCCCCGCTTGGCAGCCGAGGAGTTCCCTGCAGGCCTTGAAATTAAAGTGGTTCAGTGGTGGGAGGGGCGTAACAACGGACTTCCTGCTGAATTTAAAGTTGGCTCAGATCAAGGGGGAGCGGGCCTGGTAGATCTTGGTATCGAAATTGAAATCCTTCGCGCATCCCTTGATGCCTTTGATCAAGAACGCTTAAAAGATATCTCTCGCAGAGCAGCACTTGCTCTTGGAGAAGCGATGAAAGTTGCCGATAGCAACGATCGGGAAATTGATGTTGCAGCACGTATTACAGAAGCGCTGTGGCGACACAATCTTGAGATTTCATTTTTAGGTGTGGCTGGAGAAGATCGTGTCTTCAAATTCCGACATCCGCTCCCCACCCAATCCCTCATTGGCTCACGAGCGAGTGCATCAATTTGTGCAAAAGAGAAGGGGCTTATTGCCTCAGTAACTCGCATCGTCACCTTCGGAGAAGTAACTCCCACTCAAGAGGCTGAATACGGCGCCCTTCTGGAGGTCGAAGCAGATCTTCTCGACGCCACCATTATTAGTAATCCATTCTCATCAGTGATTGATGTCGCTACACGTTCTTATGGCGCACATGGCTTTGATAGCGATGAATGGCACCATCACCATCAAGGAGGCCCGACCGGGTTTATGCCTCGCGATTGGCCGGCAACACAGAGCAGTGCTCGATTGATTCAAGCCAACCAAGCTATTGCATGGAACCCCACTGGAAAAGGATGGAAGGTGGAAGAGACTCTTCTGACATCTTCCAGCGGCAACCTACTGCTGACAGGGGATTCTTTGTGGCCATCGCGATTGGTGCGCGGCCGAAATCGCCCCGATCTCCTTCGCAGGTAAATATGGCAACTCATGCCCCGTCCGACATTGCATTAATTCTCAAGGGTTATGCCGCAGGCGATGTCTTTGGTGTTGCCTATGAATTCTCTGATTACTCGGGCAAGGTGGACCCACAGGTTCTTCGAGAGAAATCTGGTTGGCCTTACGGGGGCGTCAGTGATGACACTTTTCTCACACTGCTCACAATCTGCGCGATCGATCCCACAAGTACAGAAAAATCTAGTGCCAATTTTCTCGCCGATTTGCGCGATAGCGCTCCTCACTTGCGTGGTCTGGGTCCGACTACTCGAGCTGCTCTTGGTTTGCCGGTAAAGGATTTTGAGCGTTCTCACATTGGAATTTCTAATGGGGCGCTGATGAGAACTGCGCTTCTGGGCTTGGCATTTACAGAGCAAGAAGCCAATGAGCGAAGGGCATTTGTTCGAGCATTGGCCGAGGCCACCCACAAAGGTGAGAGTGCCATTGCCTGTGCCATCATCGGATCGGCGCTCTTTGCTGACGCTCGTGCATATGGAGATGAACATGCACCGTTTGAAGTTGCTCGACGAGAGCGGGATGCCATCGGGGCCAATATTGAGCTCGCCGATTGGCTGGCACCGACTGGCAATGGAGTCTCTAATGAATCGGTGGAGACACTCAATGCCATCTTGTGGGCGCTGAAGTCGAGTAATTCGGCAGCGAGTGCACTAGCGATATCGTGCGAATTAGGCGGTGATACAGATACCGTCGCCGCTCTCACAACTTCGCTCGTGATTGCACGAAACCCTAAGAGCGCCGACCTAGATTCTCTGACCTGGCTCTCCGAAATTTCATGGAGTGAAATTTCCGAACTTCCGTATGCGGCCGAGCGCCTTTTCAAACTTTATAACGAAGCGAAGTTATTGAGATGAGCAGAAGAGTCTGGATTATTGGTCCAGTAGCGGTAGATCGAGTGGCATACATAGATGAGCTGCCACAGCAAGGGACCTTCGTTAGGCCATTAAGAATTACAGAAAGAATTGGTGGCTCTTCTGGAAATGTTGCACTAGCACTTTCAGAGGCGGGAGTAGAGACTGGATTTATTAGTTATGTTGGCAATGATAAAAATGGCGCAACAATAAAAGAACGTTTCACAGCCAGTAAAATTCAACATTTATCCTTGCAAGAAATTGTTGGCGACAGTAACAGCGCTCTCGTGATGGTCGATAGTGATGGCGAACGAACTATTGTTGCCCTTACTGAAAGTCACTTGGCGGAGATCTCAATAGCGGATGTAGATTTCAGAAGTGACGACATCGTCGTCTTCTCGTTATGGCGACCTTTCTTTGCAAGCCATCTCCGCCATATTCAAGACATTGGATGTACTACTGTGGTTGGGCTTGAAGCTCTTGCGGATCCCGCCGTACATCGTGCGGATTTTGCGATTGGAAGCGAAGCTGAACTTGGTTCTACCCAAATCTCGAATTACCTCGATCGATTCTCGACCATTGTGGTCACTCGCGGAGCCGCCGGAGTTGATCAGTATCAAGGCACTGAACAGATCCATGTTGATGCGCTGAATGGTCCAGTAGTGGATACAACAGGTGCGGGGGATTCATTTTTAGCCGGCTATCTCTCCCGCCTCGCTCAAGGAGATTGCAATTTACGCTCAGCGCTCGACTATGGAATTCGTTGGTCAGCTGCCACAGTAGCTATTGAAGGTTCAGAACCCGCACAGCCGCCTTTATAACGATTAGGTAAATCGAGGATTTACTAGCAGTAAGCCATTGACGCGACCTGTGTCTCGGGGCACACTTCTCGCCAGAGGTCTTACCACTTGGAGGAATATGAGCACCGTAGCTCTCGTCGCATTAGCTCGACCTACCTTTGATCTCGCATGCGCCCAAGGTAATTTCGATAGCGCACGTGCACTGCTCAAAGAGCTCGGCGCTACAGTGGTCGGACCAGAAGAGCTGGTCATGACCGTCGATGATGTAGCCGCAGTCACTCTTCCGCAGGCAGATCTCCATATTCTCTTTATGGCTTCATTCTCCGATGCATCACCTGCAGTAGAACTTCTGGGCTCGGTCAAGGGACCAATCCTTGGCTGGTCCATGCGCGAACCAGGTGAAGTCGGCGAACGTCTGAAACTCAATTCAATGTGTGGCGTCAATCTTGCAGCACATGCGTTGATGGATGCTGGCCAATCAATCCGCCATATTCACGGCAATGCACATGAACCACATGTGCGTGCAGCAATTGCAGATGCACTCAACGGCACACTTCCTGTGGCGGCAAAGCCAGCACAGATCAATGGCGAGCGCGCACCACAGTCAGTTGCCGACGAAGCGTTTGCATGGCTGAAAGGTAGGAAAGTTGGCGCAGTAGGCGAAGCACCCGTTGGATTTACGCCATGTCTCTTTGATGGCCCAAAGCTCAATTCTCTCTTTGGTTTAGATGTACGACAGATTTCAATCGATAATGCATTTGAAAGAATTTCAAAAGTAGAACCAGAACGTGCAGATAAGGCATATGCAGCAGCGCTCGCTGATCAACCATCACTGGGTGACGTCAATGTCGAGCAAGCAAAGAAGGTCTACGGAGTAGAAGTTGCTCTCGATGATTGGCGCGAAGAAGATGCGCTCGATGCAATTGCTATTCGTTGCTGGCCAGAGTTCCCTACAGATTTAGGGGCATGTATCTGTTCCTCACTCGGTCGTCTCTCGGATCGTGGAACCGTCACAACATGCGAGCGAGATGTACTTGGCGCAGTCACTATGTTGGTCTGCGAAGCACTTGGTTCTGATGAAAATTATCTTGTCGATATCGTCGACCTCGTTGAAGATGAAGGTTTACTCCGTCTTTGGCACTGTGGATCAGCTGCAACAAAACTTGCTGCAGATCCAAAGAGTGCAACGCAATACATCCACTGCAATCGCAAACTAGGCGTTGCAGGTAATTTTCCGCTCAAGACCGGACCAGTAACACTGTTCCGTATTGATCGGGATGTAGATCCGAGCAATAGCACGGGTTTACGTATGGTTGTGAGTAGAGGGGAATCAATCCCAGCTCCCAACCATTTCCAAGGCAATACAGCGACGGTCCGTACCGAACCAGATGCTGCTGTCTTGGTGAATGGAATAGTCACTGGTGGCTATCCGCATCACCTCGTTATCTCATGGATCGATGTGCGTCCGGGTATTCGCAAGATGGCAGACATGCTCGGCATTCCCCTCACTGAATGGTAAGTAACTCAACCCCTCAAACCCTCAAACACTAGGCAAGGACTACAAAATGAAAGCTAAAGGACTAAAGACCTTCGGCGCAGTCGCAACAGTTGCACTGGCACTCATTGCTACCTCTGTTCCAGCGACTTATGCGGCAGGTGAAGAGTTCGGTAAGACATGTGCAACTGAAGGTGTCAGCACAGGAAACATGACAACATCTTTGATTTGCACCAAGGGATCAAACGGAAAGCTCACCTGGCAGCGCGTTCGTCTCGGTGCGAACTCTGGAGCTCCAGTTGGAGCACTGAAGGCACCTAAGGGAACAATTGAATTCCACCACTGGCGCCCAGAGGATAAGGTTGTGCTTCAGAGCATTATCGATAAGTTCCAAGATGCCAACCCTGGAACTTATGTAAACCAGGTCATCATGAACTCAGTCGATTACACCAACCTTGCATACTCAAAGATCAGCGTTAACAAGAAGGCTGCAGTCTTTGTTACATCACGTGGTGGACAGTTCGATCAGTTCTACAACGGCGGACTTCTTCGAGATCTGTCATCGGAACGTTTTGTGAAGCAGAATGTTATCCAATCTGCACTTACACCAGCAATCAAAGATGGCAAGGTTTACGGCGTTCCTTACCAGTCACTCTTCAACAACCCGATCTATAACACAGAGCTCTTCGCTAAGAAGGGCTACAAGGTTCCAACCACATGGTCAGGTCTTCTCGCATTCTGCAAGCAGGTTAAGGGCGATGGAATCATTCCTTTCGCTTGGCCAGCAGCTACTCGCGGTAACGCAGGTCAGATCCTTAACTCATTCATGATGAACTCAGCGCCACTTGCTGAAGTTAAGGCACACGTTGCAGCAATTGAATCAGGTAAGGAAGATCTCACATCTGATTGGTTCAAGGGCATTGCAACTAAGTACAAGCAGATGAACGATGCAGGCTGCTTCCCAGCTAACGTCTCTGGTTACAACGACACTGTTGCACCAGCTGACTTTGCTTCAGGTAAGGCTGCTGTCTACCCAACAGGAACATTTGGAATGAGCACAGTTACCAAGCTCAACCCAGATATGAAGGGCAAGATGGGCATCTTTGGCATGATCACAACTGATTCAAAGCCACTTTATGAAGGTATTACAAACAACACCTTCATCTTGAGCGTTAACGCTAAGGCATCAGCTACAGATCAGAACATCGCTCGTGCATTCATCTCATACCTCACAACTGCAGCAGCAGCTCAGGAGTATGCAGTAGGAACTTCACAGCACGTTTCAATCATCAACGTTGACTACGCAGCTAACGTTGATCTTTTGAACACATCAGCAATCATGGGTAAGAAGCTTCTTCTAGCTCCACGCTTCTTGTTCTTGAATGTGAACAACGTACGTAACCCACTTGAAGATGCTTTGATCGCAATTGGTGGCGGTGCAGATATCAACACCACCCTTGCCAACGCATCTAAGACAATCAAGCAAGGAATCGGTGCGTAATTAAGCTCAACGTAGGTAAGAAGCTGACCTCCACCACTGGTGGAGGTCAGCTTCCTGCACCAAAAAAGAAGCGTAAGAGAGAATCCTTAATACTTCTTGCGATGGCCTTCCCGGCCTTTGCGATTTATGCCTTTCTCTATCTCTACCCGTCACTTTCCAATCTTCGTTATTCAACGACACGTTGGGATGGCGTGACCAAGCCAATTCAAATTGGACTCCGTAACTTCACCTATCTGCTCACCAACGATGATCTCTTTATCAAGGTCCTCGGAAATAACTTCCGTTTCTCACTCATTGTGGTGATTTTCCAGACTGGACTTGCGCTGCTCTTTGCGACCTTCTTGGTCAAGAACACTAAGACAACAATTTTCCTTCGCACCCTCTTCTTCTTCCCGACCATTCTCTCCTCTGTTTCTGTCGGTCTGATTTGGAACTTCTTGTACGACCCAAACTTCGGCTTTATCAATGCCTCACTCAAATTTATTGGACTCGATTTTCTCGCTAAGAATTGGCTAGCAGATCCAAAGCTCGCTCTCTATGCCATCGCCGTGACCCAAATTTGGTTCCACACCGGCCAAATGGTGATTATCTATGTCGCTGGCTTGCAGCAGATACCTTCTGATTTATACGAGGCAGCCGAGGTAGATGGCGCTTCCCGTTGGCAACAATTTAAGAGCGTTACCTGGCCAATGGCGATGCCAACAACTGCAGTTGTTGTCGCCTATACAACTATTCAAACCTTCCGCGCCTTCGACTTGGTGTATTCCATGGCGCAGCCGGCATCGCTCAACGGCTCTGATCTCTTAGTTAACCTGGTCTATAACTCAGCTTTTGTTGGATACAAGTTTGGCTATGCCGCAGCTCAATCAATCTACTTAGTGATCTTGGTGCTCTTGGTGACATGGCTACAGCGTCGAGTGTTGAAGAATAAGACGGAGGATTAAAGATGGTCTATAAACTCTTTAAGAATTCACTGTTGACCATATTTGCGTCGGCCATCATTATTCCAACATCGATTGTAATCCTGGGAACTTTCAAGAGCGATCTTGAAATTTATACCAAGCCACTTGCGCTACCAAAGTCCTTTAATCTTGATAACTTCAGAACTCTCTTTGCCGATGGGCAGATGTTGACGCCCTTTAAGAACTCAGTCTTTGTCTCTGTCTTCTCAGTTTTCTTCACTCTGCTCTTTGCCAGCATGGTTGCCTTCGCAATCTCACGAAGCATTACCATCACAGGAAAAGTCCTCTTCGGACTATTTGCCCTCGGTCTTGCGATTCCAGGTCAAATCAACATTGTTCCTATCTTCACCCTCTTCGTGAAGTTGCACCTCAACAACTCGCTTATCGGTTTGATTCTCGTCAATATCGCGCTGACGCTGCCCATATCAGTTTTCATCATCACTGCATTCTTCAAAGATCTTCCAAAGGAAATGTTTGAATCCGCAGGTCTCGATGGTGCTAACCACTGGCGCATCTACCGCTCTATTGCACTTCCGCTGGCACGTCCGGCAGTAGGTGCAACCGGAATCTTCCTCTTTGTGATTACCTGGAACGATCTTCTCTACCCTCTGATGTTGATCAACGAGGCATCGAAGAAGACCCTGCCACTCGTCCTCATTGACTTCAAGGGTGAGTTTGCAACGAGCTACAGCATGCTCTTTACGGCGATCATTGTTGCCTCAATCCCTATGGTTGTGATGTATATAGTCGCTCAAAAGTCGTTTATTGCCGGTCTCACTGCGGGCGCTGTGAAAGGCTAGCCCTATGAGTATCACAGCCCCACAGTTAGCACCTCAACGAGCAGCGAAAATCGCAACCCAGTTGACCGAGCTGATTGAGATTCAAAATCTTCAGCCGGGGGATAAGTTGCCTCCGGAGCGACAGTTAGCCGATTTGCTTGAGGTATCGCGGCCTTCTCTTCGCGAGGCGCTCCATATTCTTCAAGCGCAAGGACTTGTCGCGATTCGCCACGGGCAGGGAACATTTGTGCAAGAGCCGCTCGTCGCTCAAGAACTCCGCGCTTCAATGATGGCAAGCACCCATGATTTAAATGAACTCTTTGACGCCCGTGAAGTTCTAGAGGTGCCCGCTTCCAAATGGGCGGCAAGTCAAGCAACGAAAGAAGATATTCGAGTCTTACGTGCAACGCTCAATCAAATTGACATTATCTGTGCAAAAGAACCAATCGATTACGATCAATTGCAGATGCTTGATGCAAAGTTTCACCTCACTATCGTGGGAATTGCGGGCAATCGCTTCATCAACCAGACACTCAATGTCTTGCAGGATGTGATGAAGATGTCGATGGATACAACCCTTCGTCTCCCTGGCCGTAAAGAAATTTCAAAGAGGGAACATAATGAGATTCTCCAAGCAATAGAAGATGGTGATGGTGCGCTTGCAGCAAAGATCACTCATCAACATATCTCTGGAGCCCGCGCGACAGCATTGGCAGATGCCAGCCAGTAAAGTCGATGTCGTCTGCGTTGGCGTCATCACTATGGATACGGTTGCACTTGTCGACCGCTACCCATCTGAAGATGAACGCGTCATCGCTCAAGAAATTGCTCGTGGTGGTGGCGGTCCAGCTGCAGTTGCTGCAGTTGCGCTTGCTCGTCTAGGTATCTCAACCGCCATCGTCGGAACTATCGGTGATGATGCCGACGGCAGAGAAATATTAGAGATATTTAAGCGCGAAGGTGTCGATGCTTCTGGCATTTCTATGGGATTAACTGCTACAGCTGGCAGCGTTATCGTCGCATCTCAAGAACATAGCGCTCGGGCTATCAGTACTCGTCAGCCAGTTCAACAAGCTCCTGTCAACGAAGCTGCCAAGGCACTTGTTGCAAGTGCGCTTTGGGTCCACTGCGATCATGTTGGAATCAATCGCCTTTCAGAGCTAGGAATTTCGCGAGGAAATGGCCCGAAAATCTCATTTGATGCTGGGTACGGCGTCGAGAACTTCGATGTCAATCTGGTCGATCTCTTTGTTCCTACTGATCGACAGATGGCGCTTCGTCATCCTGGCCTGACTCTCGAAGAAGCCATGGCAAAAGATGCTCATTACGCTGGCAATACCGTAGTCGCTACCTGCGGATCTGAAGGAAGTGCCGCATATACGGATCACTTCACTACAGCTCCAGGATTTTCTATCGAGGTAGTCAGCACCTTGGGTGCAGGCGATGTCTTCCACGGAGCGCTCATGGCACAGGTAGTTGAAGGTCGACCCATCGATGAAGCTCTTCGCCGCGCCAATGCGGTTGCCGCACTTTCTTGCAGAGGGCTCGATGGCCAATCTGCAATTCCAACTCTCAAAGAACTCAATACCTATCTGGAGGCACAATCATGAGAAGAGCACTAACTAACCTGGCACGTCCATCGGGCGCTCTTGCAATGGTTGCAGTCGATCAACGGGAAGCGCTCCGTGGAATGTTTGCGGCTCATCAAGAGACTCCAGTCCCTGATTCACAGCTGACTCAGTTTAAGGTCGATGTAGCTCGCGAGCTATCTCCTTATGCTTCAGCACTTCTCGTCGATCAAGAGTTCGGCATTGATGCCATCATCAATCAAAAGGTACTTGCACCTTCATGCGGTCTTATTGCTGCTGCAGATTTATTGGTTGGACCTGCAGGCGGTGCAGCAACAGATACAGCGGTCGATCCTGATGTCGATCCAATCCGCATGCGTGACATTGGATCTGTTGGCTTAAAGTTCCTCGTTCTCTGGCGCAATGATGAGAGCCCAGAGTCTCGTATGAAGCTCGTCAATGAATTTAACCAACTCTGCGAAAAGTCAGGGCTTCCTTCAATTATTGAAGTCATTGTGAAGCCACCTACAGATTCATCTCGTTCATTTGATCGCGAAGAAGAACTCATTATTGCGGCGAAAGAGGCATCAACCTGGAGCGCAGATCTCTACAAGGCCGAAGTTCCGTTCCATGGTGAAGGCGACCTGACTGCAATCACTCGTAATGCACAACGCATTACTGAAGCAGTGGGAACTCCGTGGGTGGTTCTCTCCAACGGAGTGAAGGCGCCATTCTTTGCAGATGCAGTTAAGGCATGTGCTCAAGGTGGAGCAAGTGGCTTCTTAGCAGGACGTGCGGTCTGGGCAGATATTGTGGGAGCAAAAGATATTCCTGCAGCTCTGCGCGAGGTATCTATTCCGCGTCTAGAAAAACTTGCTGAAGTGGTCGATCAATATGCACGGCCTTGGAGCGACGTTCGCTAAGCCCACATTTCAGCGAGGGTAACCACACGACCTTCGCGAATTGATTTATGTGCCGCAAGTCCTGTTGCAACGCTAGTAACGCCATCATTGAGCGTTACTTCAGCTGGAGTTGAGTTAAGAAGAGCATCACGGAATTTCATGTGCTCGATATAGCTAGCACCGAAGTGATGGCCCATGACGCGTACATCGTAATTATGTACGTGCTTGACTTCATGGCCGCGACCTTTGCTCGCACCGCTCGACCACTCTGTTCGTGCGCCGTAATTTTCTCGACGGGAGGCTTTCAGTGTTTGCGAAGGCAAAAATGATTCTAACTTTCCTTCGCTGCCAACGACGGTAAGAATCTCCTTATCGAAAGTGCCTTCCGCAAACATGCAGAGATCGAGCATTCCGCGCGCACCATTGGCATATTCCAGAATCACAAATGCGTTGTCGAGCATATCTGCTTGCTTGCCGTCGTACTTTTCATCGAGGTGATTTACTGCTTGACTGCCTGAGGCATAAACCTTGATTGGATTTTCGCCAACGACGAGATCCATCAAATTAAAGTAGTGGCAGCATTTTTCAACGAGAGTGCCACCTGTACGTTCGCTAAAGCGATTCCAGTTATCTACCTTTGGATAGAAAGGTTCACGGTGCTCACGAATTGAAACTTGATGAATCTTTCCTGCCTCGCCTGCCTTGGCGCGCTGAATTACTTCAGTAACTGGTGGCATGAACCGGTATTCAAGAGCCATCCAGGTCAGCGCGCTCCTCTTTTCTCCCCACGATGTAATTGCTTTGCAATCTTCCATTGTCGTAGCCAGTGGCTTCTCAATCAGCGCTGCGATATCTGTTGCCAAGACATCTTTAAGAACTGCGGCATGAGTGTCGTTGGGAGTTGCCACAACGACAGCATCGACGAGCCCTGAATCAAGGAGGGCTCGGTGATCGGAAAAAGTCTTGGCTCCAGGAGCTGCCACAAGTGAGGCATCGAGACTGGACTGATGCGGATCGGCGAGGGCGGTCACGACTCCACCGCCCATAACCTGAATATTGGTGATGTGTTCGCGCCCCATGCTGCCGGCGCCGATGATTCCGTATCGAAGTTCGCGTCCCATGGGTACAGGTTAGACCACTGACACAATTTTGGGCAGGGGTCTAGACAAAATACGCTCAAAACCCCTAGACTTCCGGCAGAGGTCAGACCACTTACCCCTTACGGCAGGTGGAAGGACGCACGACTATCTAAGCAGAGGGGCATTTATGGCAATCACACCTCCGCAGTTCTTGCTTCACCACGATGGCGATAACGTCGCAGTGGCGATGGAAGATCTGGAGCCAGGGACTCTTCATGGACGTTCCGTGAAGCAGGGAACTGAGAGCACAGCAATTCTCAATCATGCAATTCCACTCGGTCACAAGTTTGCTCTGACCGATCTCGCAGAAGGCGATGCGATTATTAAGTACGGCATCAAGGTAGGCCTTGCTTCAGCGCCGATTAAAAAAGGTGATTACATCCATACACACAACATGAGGAGTTATCGATGGGAAGCAAGCCGCGCTTAACCGGATACCGTCGCCAAAATGGCACGATGGGTATCCGCAACCACGTCATTATTTTGCCTCTCGATGACCTCTCTAACGCAGCTGCAGAAGCAGTAGCGAAGGTCATCCCTGGCACTCTTGCACTTCCGCACGCATTCGGTCGTCTCCAATTTGGTGAGGATCTAGAACTTACCTTCCAGACACTTATCGGAACAGGGCGCAACCCAAACGTTGCAGCTGTCGTTGTGATTGGTATCGAACCAAAGTGGACTCAGAAAGTTGCCGATGGAATCGCATCAACTGGTAAGCCAGTAGCTGCATTCTCTATCGAAGGCAAGGGAGATCTTCAGGTAATTGCAGAGGCAAGTCGTGTTGCTGCAATGTTCTTGCAAGATGCATCTGAACTCCAGCGCGAAGAAGCTGAGATCGGTGATCTCATCATGTCTATCAAGTGCGGTGAATCAGATACAACTTCTGGTCTCGGTTCATGTCCAACAACTTCTCAAGCTGTAGATCGCTGGGTTGCTGCAGGCGGAACTGTCTTCTTCGGTGAGACATCAGAGCTCACAGGTGGAGAGCACCTCATTGCAGATCGCTGCATCGATGATGCTTGCCGCAACTTGTTCCAGCAGACCTATGACAACTACATCAAGGTCATCGAATCAACTGGTGCAAATCTTCTTGGTTCACAGCCAACACAGGGCAACATTGCAGGTGGACTTACAACTATTGAAGAGAAGGCTCTTGGCAATATTGCTAAGACAGGCTCAGTCCCAGTTGTTGGTGTTCTTAAGCCAGCGCAAGAGCCAGATCCAAAGAAGAAGGGTCTCTACTTCATGGATACATCTTCAGCTGCTGCAGAGTGCGTCACTCTCATGGCTGCTGCAGGTGCTGTTATTCACTTGTTCCCAACCGGTCAGGGCAACGTGATCGGTAACCCAATCATTCCTGTCTTGAAGTTGACTGCAAATATCAAGACAGCACGCAGCATGAAGGAGCACATGGACCTCGATGTCTCTGGCCTTCTTCGCTACGAGTATGACTTGACTAAGGCTGGCGACATGATGATGGAGGTCATTGATCGCACCGTTAACGGTCGTCTCTGCACCGCCGAGGTCATGGGTCACCGCGAATACACATTCACCAAGCTATATATCTCTGCGTAAGCGAAAGATATTTAGCTTCGTGATTCTTATATCGGAAGATGTATGGGGAGCTCCCTTCGAAAAACTTGGGGGGAGTTTTCCCATTCTTCGTGAAGATGACCTTTGGAAAGATCCAGAGGCTCTCAAAGCAAAGATTAAAGATGCAACAGCGCTTGTCGTGCGCAATCGCACTCAAGTAACAGCTGAGATCATTGCAGCGGCGCCACACCTTAAGGTGATTGCACGTGCTGGCGTCGGTCTCGATAACATCGATATCACAGCAGCAGATGCTGCAGGCGTTGTAGTTGTTGCCGGTCTCGGAGCCAATGCGGTCAGCGTTGGCGAACTCACTCTTGGACTTGCCTTAGCTGCCCTTCGCAATATTCCCACTCACGATGTTGCAACTCGTGAAGGTAAGTGGATTCGCACTCCTGGGCGCGAACTCTCAGGTCTTACCTGGGGATTGCTCGGATGCGGCGCTACCGGAATGGCAACCGCTCGACTTTTGCAAGGATTTAATTGCACAGTTCTCGGCTATGACCCATATGTAAAGGCTGATGATTCTCGTCTACCAGCCCTCAATATGACGATGCATACTTTGGAAGATGTTCTCAAGGGCGCTGATGTCATCAGCATTCATATGCCATCGACTCCGCAGACCAATAACACCATTAATGCCACCACTATCGCCTTGATGAAACCATCATCCATCATCATCAATGTCGGTCGCGGTGAAGTAATCAACGAGGCAGATCTCATCGAGGCGCTCAAGGCTAAGAAGATTTCTGGTGCTGCACTCGATGTGCGCGCAACCGAACCCCCTACAGTGGGTGAACTCGAGACTCTCTCTAATGTGATTCTTGCTCCACATGTTGCAGGCATTACTGTGGAAAGCCAACTTCGCATCAACCAAATTCTGACCCAGAACATCGAACTACTTCTCACCGGAAAACCTGCGGTCAACGCCGTTGGTTCAATTAAGGAGAGCACTCGCTCATGACTCAACTGACCGTCGGCACAGCAATTGCGAAAGCAACTGAATTATTAATCGCCGCCGGAATGGATTCTGCAAAGGCTGCCACAAGTGCACATGCAATTGTGGCGAGTGATCGCTGGGGGATTGGTAGCCATGGGTTAATGCGTCTTCCTTTCTACCTCGACCGACTTAAGGCGGGTGGCATTAATGCCAATGCTGAACTGAAGAAAGTCACCGATCTGCCAGGCCTCGTTATCTTTGATGGCGAAGATGGTCTTGGCCATTGGCAGATTCAACAGGCATCGCAACTTGCTGCAGAGCGAGCAAAGGTCAATGGAATCGCCGCAGTTGGTGTTGGTCGCTCTTCTCATTGCGGCGCACTTGGAATTTATGTCTGGCCCATGATTGATGCAGGTTTAGTTGGAATCGCATTTAGTACCGGACCTGCAGTAATGCCTCCTACCGGCGGAAATAAGCCACTACTTTCAACTTCACCACTCGCTGCTGGTATTCCGACAAATCCTCCAACAGTGGTCGATCTTGCTACAAGTGCCGTTGCTCGCGGAAAGATTCAAGCAAAGGCACAGGCTGGTGCAGAGCTCGAACCAGGATGGGCATTTACCAAAGATGGTGCACCAACAACGGATGCAAAGGAAGCACTAGCAGGAATGCTTGCTCCTTTAGGTGGTGCAAAGGGTTATGCGCTAGCAGTTCTTGTTGAATCCCTCACTGGTGTTTTGATTGGCCCTACTCTGTCAAAGAATATTCCCGATATGTTCAATCACGATCAGGATTCTGCGCCACAAGAGATTGCTCACTTTGTGATTGCAATTGACGCATCAAAACTCTCTGTGGATGGCGACAATAATCGTCTTGCTGAGTTTGCGGGAGAAGTTAAAGGTGCAGGAGGGCGTCTACCTGGATCCAACCGAGTAAACCCTGGCAAGCTCAATCTTGAAGATGAAATCACTATTACCGATTCCGTAGCCGCACAGTTAGGACTTTAATCATGGTGAAAACATATGCGCCTGGCTTTGCCCTCATTGCAGCTCTCGTCGCCATCGCCTTTCAAATTAACCATATGCAATCGGCGATTAGCCCACTAGCACTCTGTGTTGCTTTCGGTTTTCTCGTTGCTAACTTTATTCAATGGCCAGCATTTGCAGCTCCAGCCACAAAGATTTCAAGTAAGACTTTGATGCGTATTGGTGTGGCACTCCTTGGCGCGCAGGTCAGCGTTGCCTCTCTAAAAGAGATCGGCCTCAAGGGCGTAGTCACTGTGGCCATCGTGGTCAGCTTTACAATCTTTGGAATACTCGGTCTTTCCAAGCTCTTCAAGATGTCGGGCGACCTTGGTCTCCTCATCGGTGTCGGCTTCGGAGTTTGTGGTGCAACTGCGGTAGCTGCGATTCGTCCGCAGACTCGAGCAACCGAAGAAGAGACTTCTTATGCCATTGGACTTATCTCTCTCTGCGGAACTCTTTCGATTTTCTTGCTTCCATTCTTAGGACACCTTTTGAATCTTGATACGCGCGAATTTGGTTCTTGGGCTGGAGCTGCAGTACATGATGTCGGTCAGGTAGTTGCAACAGCATCAGTCTGGGGTGATGGTGCAGATAAATATGCAATCGTTGTAAAACTTGCTCGAGTCTGTCTCTTGGCGCCGATTGTTTTGATTCTCTCGATTCGCCACCGCAAATGGCTCACTTCGCAGGGTAAGAGTGAGACATCTTCTGCAAAAGTTCCATTGATTCCTTACTTTGTTCTTGGATTTATTGCCGTTGCGACTCTCCATAATCTTGTTGAGATTAATGCTCGGGTACTCGCCGACATTGTTTTCACCAGCAAGCTATTGCTCGGCGCAGGTTTAGTTGCACTTGGTTCCGGAGTGCGTTGGAAATCTATCCGCGCGATTGGTCCTCGCCCGATGGCGATGGGCATGATTGCTTGGGTGATTGTTGCCGGCGTTGCACTAGCAGCAGTAAAAGTTACTGGCCTTTAATCAGCGCTGCGTAATCAATCTTGATGCAACGATCCATAACGACCTGCATTCCTGAAGCGACGCCCTTCTCGGCAACTTCATCATTACTGATTCCAAGTTGAAGCCAGATGGTCTTAGCGCCGATAGCAAGCGCTTTTTCTAGAACTGGCGGGCAGTCCTCTGCTTTACGAAAGACATCGACAATATCAATCTTCTCCGGAATATCAGCAAGTGATGCATAAGTCTTCTGTCCCATAACTTCATCGATTACCGGATTGACAAAGAAGAGTGCAAAATGGGAATTTTGTTGAAGCCACTTTGCAACCTGAAAGCTGGCGCGATCTTCCTTATTTGAGATTCCTACAATTGCTACATTCTTAGAATCCTGGAGGATGTTCTTGATTTCCTCAGTGCTCTGCGGCTGCCATGTCATAGAAAGAGTCTAGACCTGGGAAAAATGCAATGATGGATGAAAGGCTCTAAAGTGAGAACATGGAGAACATCTCAAACCCAGCAAATCTCAATGAATCGGAGCTTGCCGCAAAGCTAGATCCACTCTCATACGAGGTGCTTCGAAAAGGTGCGACCGAACGCCCCTTTACCGGTGAATATACCGATACTGACAAAGTTGGTTCGTATCGATGCAAGGCGTGCGGAAACGAATTATTCCGGTCAGAGACCAAATTCCATTCCGGTTGTGGGTGGCCATCTTTTTACGCACCTACTGCTGATGATTCGGTCAGACTTTTAGAAGACCGCTCGTTAGCGCCGCGGATACGAACAGAAGTTCGCTGCGGCAAATGCGATTCACACCTTGGCCATGTCTTTAAAGGTGAAGGTTACGACGTTCCCACCGATGAACGTTGGTGCATTAATTCGGTCTCCTTGATTCTCGAAGAGAAGTAATGTTCGACAAGCTCAAGCGGGCGATACTCTCTCGCAAGTACTGGTTACGCCAGATTGTGGTTGCAGGAATTGCGGGAGCATTTGCCTGGCTCTTGGGTGATCAACTTATTTTTAATGGCGGCCTAGTTGCCGCCATAGTCTGCACTTTAAGCATCCGCATCTCGCTTCATAAATCCTTACGAGAGGGATTTGGTCAGATTGTTGGAACTGCCATTGGTGCTGGCGTTGCCCTGCTCACTGTCTCAGTTTTTGACTTTGGCTTTATCTCTATCGGAACCACAATCTTCCTCTGTGCAGTAGTTGCTCGCGCCTTGCATCTTGGTGAAGTGGCTTCGGTTAATGTTCCCGTTACTGCCCTCATCGTTATCGGCCCAGGGCTATCCGAAAGTACTGCGATTCATCGCCTTGAATCGACTCTGATAGGCGCAGCCGTTGCTATTGCATTTTCTTACTTCTCTCACCCAAAGACTCCGCTCGATCGTGCACGCGAGCAAATTGCACTTGTGGGAAGTAAAGCTGCGCGTCTATTGGCAGAAATGTCTGAAGGCGTTGCAGCTGGCTATACCCAGAAAGATGCAGCGCAATGGTTATCACGTGGTCGACTAATGATTGAAGAAATTCCCGCAATTCGAGCTCAATCTGTCGAAGCCAAAGGCTATGCGCGTTGGATTCGTACCGGTACCCGTGACGCGGCTGAAGAGGTCTACATAGAAGGTTTGGCAGTTGAACATACAGTGGTGCAGGTACGTGCAATAGCTCGAACCCTCTTTGACTCTATTCTTGAAGGCGGAATCGCTGATGCCGTGAAGAAAGATGTCGCCGTTGCGTTATCTGCCGCCAGCTACGCGGTGCAGGCTCATATTGAAGATCCCGAAGATATCGTCGGCGCAAAAACATCACCAACAGATGACGTGCGCGAGGCAAGCTCTCAACTCTCAGAGCATCTTATTGAAGATGGAGGC
>NZ_JBJTMK010000027.1:0-2962 GCF_046070465.1 Candidatus Planktophila sp.
GATATCCCAGCACCCGATGTCGGAACAGATGAGCGCAATATGGCCTGGATGATGGATACCTACTCTGTCAATGCCGGCTACTCAGTTCCGGGAGTCGTGACCGGTAAGCCGATTTCACTCGGTGGATCTCTTGGTCGCACATCTGCAACCGGAGATGGAGTCGCAATCTCTACTCGTGAGGCTCTGCTCGTTAAAAATATCGATCCACTCAGCGCAACCGTTGCAATCCAAGGATTTGGAAAGGTTGGTTACTGGACAGCAGTTGGCTTAGAGAAGATGGGCCTCAAAGTCGTAGCAGTCAGTGATGTTCACGGAGGTGTGACAGGTTTTGACTCTGTAACCCAGCTATGGGATCACTTCAAAGCACATGGCAATCTCGATGCGCCGGGAACAGATCGACTTACCAACGAAGAATTGCTCGCACTTGATGTCGATGTACTGATTCCAGCTGCACTCGCAGATGCAATCACGGCTCACACTGCACCGACGATACGAGCCAAAATTGTGGTCGAAGGTGCGAATGCGCCAACGACTCCAGAGGGCGATGCAATCTTGAAGGATAAGGGTGTTCTTGTAGTTCCAGATATCCTCGCAAACGCTGGTGGTGTCATCGTCTCGTACTTTGAATGGGTGCAAGATAAACAAGCATTCTTCTGGGACGCCGATGAGATTTATCAGAATCTGGATTCACAGCTGATGAAGGCGATTCGAGAAGTTGAATATATGTCGACTGATAAGGATCTAACTTGGCGCGAATCAGCGATGATGATTGGTGTAAAGCGAGTAGCTGAAGCGCATAAACTGCGCGGACTTTATCCGTAAGAGTAAAAAGAAAAGCCCCGAGTGTGAAAGGCACTCGAGGCTTAACTTGTGCGCGCGAAGGGATTCGAACCCCTAACCTTCTGATCCGTAGTCAGATGCTCTATCCGTTGAGCTACGCACGCTTATTCATTTATAGAACGCGAATAATACCTTCTTATGAGAGCGCACCCAAATTGAGTAATTCCTCGCGAGAAACTGCCTTTTTACGAGGCTTTCCCAGGGGTTCTCCGGCAGCAACTTCTGATGCATTGATCTGCTCCCAATGCATCTGCGTCACAACTTTATTGTGGGTGATGATCTCTGTGATATCACCTGAATCTTTTGGCTCAGATAATTGTGAGACAAGCAGCTTCATGACGTCTGCAGCATCTGATTTATTTGTGCCGATAACGCCAGAAGGTCCGCGCTTTGCCCAGCCAACTACATAGAGATTTCCATCGACATGACCTTCGCTATTGACGACCTTGCCGTGTGCATATGGGATTCCTTCAAGCGATGGAACTTCATAGCCAATAGCTGTAATGACAAGCCCACATGGAATGCTGAACTGCTCGTCTCCACCAGTGCGCTGGAATACAACTTCTTCAACTTTGCCATTTCCTTTGATCTCGACAGGAGTAGCAAGGAACTGAAACTTCATTGTGCGATCATGTGAAGTTGGTTCACGCTCTGCAATTAAGGTCATTGCATCGAGGTTGGACTTTGTATCTTTCTCAATCTGATCTCCTGCACGCACAATTGCGGCAGCGATATCTTCGGGTTCGATGACAACATTGGTGTGCTCAAGCTTGGGCAGCTCGCGAAGTTCAGGTGAGGTAAATGCAGCGTGTTCTGGGCCACGGCGAGCGTTGATGATGACATTTCGGATTGCGCTCTTCTTGAGAGCAGCGATTGCGTGATCTGCCGTATCGGTAGGGTCAAGCTCTGATGGTTCAAGTGCCAACATTCGTGCAACATCCATCGCCACATTTCCAGCACCGATGACAATTGCTGTCTCGGATGAGAGATCAATCGCCTCATCCTTAAAATCTGGATGAGCGTTATACCAAGGGACAAAGGTGGCTGCCGAAAGTGAACCAGGAAGTTCTTCACCAGGAATTCCAAGCTTTTTTCCTTTTGGTGATCCTGTAGCGACAACAACCGCATCGTACTTTTCACGCAATTGCTCAATCGTCAGATCGCTGCCGAGTTCTACATTGGCAAAGAGGCGAAATCCGGGGGTAGTTGCAATCTTCTCAAAGACCTTGGATACCGTCTTAATCTTCGGATGGTCTGGTGCCACCCCGCTGCGGACCAAGCCCCAGGGGGTCGGAAGGCGCTCAATCATGTCGATTGAGAATGAGATCTCATCACTGGCAAGGTTTTGGAGAGCCTGAGCGGCAAAGTAACCAGCTGGGCCAGCGCCCACAATTGCGATTTTATAGCTCTTCACGCTCACCCCTATTTACGTCGAGGGGGCTAGTTTAGCGGTCGTTAAGAGTTGGTGATAGTTCCTGTGACATTGGAGAGACTTACCGTTGTGCTCACAGTCATAGTGCAGTTCTTGTCGACATCAATTTGGAAAGCATAGAAAGTATTTGGGGCTAAAGATAAGACCTGTGTAGTGGTGTATGGAGATGCAGTTGCCACCCCAACAATTTGGGTTGCGTTTACCGCAGTCGGGCCGCATTTTTTAAGAGTAGCGCTAAAAAATACATTAACGTTGCACCGATGTAACGTAGAGATCTTTGCACCGGAATCTAAGGTAATTGTAAAGGTAAATTGTGAAGTAGTGAGCTCACCCGCATTACGGATATAAAAGATTTGAGGTGCGCTCTTATTCACGGCAACGACGTAGGGTGCGCCTGGATTTGAGGCAGTCGAGGTATCTGCCGGGAAGACAATTAACCGCGCTGAGGTGACTGACATAGTTGTATTTTGAGCGGTGGCTTGTGCAGCAGCGCTTGCAACAACCGGTGGCTGGGTGAGCGCGACTACAATTGCGCCCACCACAGCGGCGACGAGAGATGCAGATTTGTTTTTACTGATCATCTCCCTCTCCTTCCACCAATTGTTCCCGTGAATTGCTCTAACTATTAGTTGCTAACTGTCCCAGCGGTGGGTTCTGATACAACGAATGTCCAAGTGAGCGTTGCAGTGA
>NZ_JBJTMK010000028.1:0-15988 GCF_046070465.1 Candidatus Planktophila sp.
AACTCAAAGAAGGCGCAAGCCATTAATTTACATTCGCAAGTGACATTGCTCTTTCCTTGGTATGCAATGGAGCGACAAGTAATCATTAGCGGCTTTGCTTCTCAAATAGAACGGATTGAGTCAGAAAGTTATTTTGCTACGCGTCCCTGGTCGTCCCAGATTGGTGCGTGGGCATCTGCACAATCGTCACCGTTGTCAGTTCGCGAAGAGTTGGAACAACGGTATGAAGGTGCCTCAGCTAAATGGCCTGAGGGCACTGAGGTTCCATGCCCGCCACATTGGGGTGGCTTCCGAGTTCTACCGATAAGTATTGAGTTCTGGCAGGGCCGTTACTCGCGTCTGCATGACCGACTTCGCTATGAGCGCGAGAACACAGATTCACATTGGGAGATAAATAGGTACTACCCGTAGAATTGCCTGTATGAGCGTAGAGATTGTAATTCCAGCAGATATCAAGCCACGTGACGGACGATTTGGTGCAGGACCTTCCAAGGTTCGCCCTGAAGCACTTCAATCACTGATCACATCTGGAAACTCTGTCATCGGAACTTCGCACCGACAGAAGCCAGTCAAGAACGTTGTTAAAAATGTTCGCGAAGGTCTCTCTTCACTCTTTAATCTTCCTGATGGATATGAAGTTGTCCTCGGCAACGGTGGATCAACAGCGTTCTGGGATATCGCAACATTCGGTCTGATTGAAAACCGCTCACAGCACTTGGTTTTCGGCGAGTTCTCATCAAAGTTTGCTGCAGCTTCTAAGGAAGCGCCGTTCCTTGGCGAGCCATCTGTCATCAAATCAGAGCCAGGTACGCACCCGGTCTCAGTGAAAGAAGATGGCATCGACGTCTACGCGCAGACACATAACGAAACTTCAACTGGCGTTGCGATGCCCATCAAGCGTCCTGCAGGTACTGATGGAGCTCTTGTTCTCGTCGATGCAACATCGGCAGCAGGCGGATTACACGTTGACGCACAAGAATTCGATGCTTATTACTTTGCGCCACAGAAGTCATTCGCATCAGATGGTGGCTTGTGGCTTTCACTGATGAGCCCTGCAGCCATCGAGCGCGCAGAGAAGATCAAGGCATCTGGCCGTTGGATTCCAGCATTCTTCGACCTTGGAACAGCAATCGAAAATTCACGTCTCGATCAGACCTACAACACTCCTGCACTTATTACTTTAATGCTTCTTGCAGATCAGATTAAGTGGATGAATGAGAACGGTGGCTTGAAGTTCACAACAGAGCGCACAGCTGATTCTGCTTCACGCCTCTACGGTTGGGCTGAGAAGACCAGCTACACAACTCCATTCGTTGTAGATCCAGCACAGCGCTCCAATGTCATCGGAACAATTAACTTCGATGATGCAATCGATGCAACTAAGGTTGCTGCTGCACTTCGCGCGAACGGAATCGTTGATACAGAGCCATACCGCAAGCTTGGTAAGAACCAGCTTCGTATCGCAATGTTCCCAGCAATTGATCCTGCTGATATCGATGCGCTTACTGCATCGATTGATTACGTGGTCAGCCAGCTCTCGTAATGGCGGCGAAACTTCATCGCGATGGTTTCTTCTGGACCATCGCGTTACAAACTGTTGTCGTTAACTTCTTTCTCGGTGGCTTTGGCCCTGCTCAGCCTTTACTTCGTGCAGATCAAGGGACATCACTCAAAATTGCAGGTCTTCACGGAACGGCGATGGGTATTGCATCTATCGCTGCCGGCCTCACCCTTCCGTGGCTTGCCCACCGTTTTGGTCGCGCAAATGCTGGCTGGATTGGTCTGACAATCTTCTCTGCTGGGTTGATTGCACTCGCAACGGTCCAACCAGTACAACTCACCATTCTCGCGGCCCTTGTTACTGGCTATGGCTGCTCAACCGTCATTAACTCTTTCGTGGTTTCACTCAACGGACACTACGGTGCGATGGCGCCTCTGGCTGTTGCACAGGCAAACGGCATTGCATCTGCCGGTTATGTTTTCGGAACATTTACTATCGGAACAATCGCGCGCACCGCTCCAGATTTCTGGCGTTTAGGTTTGATTCTTATCCTTCCTCTGGCGCTCTATCTCTTCTTCTTCCGCCGCATCAAGAATGGTGACGCACACACGCCAACAGGTGATGGCCCACAGAGCGGAAAGCTTTCCAAGGCTTACTGGCTTACCTGGCTTGGCTTTGTTGCAACAATCTCCACAGAATTTGCGACATCATTCTGGGCGGCAGCGCTTGTGCAAGATCGCACTCAAGCATCGGATGCAATTTCAGTCATCGCAATCATGGCGCTTGGTACAGGTATGGGAATCGGTCGCTTCTTTGGCGGTCGCATTCTGCATAAGCTCTCATTGGACCACCAATTGATCACAATTCTTCTCATCCAGCTATTCAGCTTCTTCGGAATCTGGTTCTCTCACAGCCTTGTTATGAGCTTGGTGGCGTTGCTCTTTAATGGCCTCGGTATCTCAATGCAGTTTGCACTGACATCGCTTCGCATGATTAGCCATAGCGATGGTCGTCCAGATCTTGCAATTGGTAAGAGCTCGCTGGCGGCAGGTATTGCCATCGGTGGAGCACCATTCTTGCTTGGAGTCCTTGGTGATAGTTACGGTATTTCACGCGCATATTTGATGGTTCCAGCGTTGATTGCTTTCGCAATTGCAATCGTGGTGCTTGTTCCTTCTCATCTGTCACACGAAGAGCTCGACCGCCTGGAAGCTTAAGAAAGTACTTCTGAAACTCTAAAGTCTTGTGGTGGCTCGACCTTCTTATTAAATACTGCCCAAATCACCAGGGCGGCAATCAGTGAGACTGCTCCGCAGAATGCAACGGTTTCTCGGACGCCGATTGCTTCGGTGAGATATCCAATTAAGAGCGAACCAAATGGCGTACCGCCCATAAAGATCAAAAGGTAGATGCCCATAACGCGACCACGTACTGCGTGATCTGTATGCGTCTGCACATATGAGTTAGCGGAAATCAGCATAGTCAGCGCTGTGATTCCGCAGAATGGAAGCCAGAGTGAGTACCAGGTGTAGGTTGGTGCAACCGAGAGAATCAGAACTGCGATTGAAAATACAACGCCGAGCTTGATAATAAATCGCGTTGTTCTAAATTTTTCAAGTCGCGCGCTAAGTAGTGCGCCTGTCAGCGATCCAATTGCAATATAGGTACCGAGTAAACCGTAAGAAGCTGGGCCTTTGCCAAATTCACGAGTGGCCATCAGTGCATTAAAGATTTGGAAGTTAAGTCCGAATGTTGCCGCAAAGAAAACAAGCAACATCACGACATAGAGATCGGGGCGAGCAAGGGCATATCGAATACCTTCACGCACGGTGCCGAGAGTCTCTTCTTTCTTCTGGATAAAGAAGTCTTTCTCACGCATTGCCATCAGCGCAGCAATCACAAAGATGTATGTCAGACCATTGATAATGAAGGAAGGCCCCGTACTAAAGCGAGCAATTAAGAAGCCTGACATAGCAGGACCCACGAGGCGACCGGCGTTGAAGTTAGCTGAATTCAGGCTTACCGCGTTAGCTACATCGGAATGCCCTACGAGTTCGGATGTAAATGCCTGACGAATAGGTGCATCAAGTGCGGTAACAACACCAAGGAACGCTCCCCCGACAAAGACGTGCCACAACTGAATGTTGTCGGTGATGACAAGGAGTCCAATAACTATCGAAGAAAGCCCAGCGAAGAAGTTGGTTGCAATCAGTAACTTGCGTTTGTTAACGCGATCGGCCAGCGCACCGCCATGAAGACTAAAGAGCAATACTGGTGCGAACTGGACTGCAGTTACAGCGCCAAGTGCTGTACCGCTGTTATTAGTGAGTTCGAGAACAAGCCAGTCCTGTGCAACACGTTGTGCCCAGGAACCGATATTGGAGAGCGCATTTGCAGGAAAGAGGATGCGGAAATTGCGGTGGCGAAATGAACGCCAATTTCCGTTCTTATCTACTCGGCTACGCATTACTCTTCTTCCATGTCATCAGGCGAAAATTCATCGATTAAATCCGTTGTCACTCTAGTCTCAATCGGAACAATCTGCTGGATGGCAGCAGGTGTGATTGCACTCGCTGCAGGCGCAGATGCGAAATACATCTGGACCTGCGTAGTGGGTGCTGCTTTAGGAGTTGCTGGAATCCGCTACTCAATCCGTCGCAATCGACGAAGTGGTATTTAAGCCTCGAGCTGAGAAGCGATTCCGCGAAGAACACGACCGAGGCGCTCTGCCTCTGCACCTGATGGGTGGCGACCATGGCGAAGACCATTGCCCACCTTGTCGAGAATCTTGATGGTGTCTTCAATCATTGCAGCAAGATCATCGTTGCTGATACGTGAATTCTCAGCGAGAGATACTGGTGCATCAACAATATGCACTGACATCGCCTGAGGACCTTTACGCGAATCGATAACAGAGAACTCAAGCTTTGTCCCTGGCTTTACTGTTGGCACGCCAGCAGGAAGAGCTGTTGCTGCCAAATAAACATCTTCTCCCTCATCTGATGCGATGAAGCCGAAACCTTTTTCGAGGGAGAACCATTTCACGCGACCTGTAGGCATAGTCGTTACTCCTTATTGTGTTTCGTTACGGTACGGCCGCGGGGATGCGGGCAGGGGGTCGGTTCAATGGCCTTGGCCATGTGAACGCAGGTGCATAGTTTAACCTAGAGTGGCTTCGCTATGCGCGCCGCATCCGTGGTCAACGGAGACCACGCGAGCGTCATCGGGCGCGATTGCGTTGGCACACACGCCGAATGATGAGCGTAATGAGCCGGCGAGAGGGACGAAGAAGCCACATGAATGACATGGTTTCGGCGCTTGCTCTGCCAAAGGTGATGATGGGCCACGTTCGGATGCATACCAACGCTTTGATGCTTGATCGCGACCTTCGATAGAAAGTACGCGAGGACGCATCAAGCTAAGATCAAATACTTGTGTTGCATCGAGATCTTCATCTTGTGGGAGTGCAGCAGCACCTGGAACAAGACGGGTGTCATCGAGCAAGCTGGGAACAATCACACCAGGTGTGATGTCTTCAGGCAGGATGCGATCGCGATAAGCAATGTGATCAGGTGCAAGAAGTGAATCCGGACCTGGAAGCACGACGACGTCACAAATTGTTGGTGCTGATTCTTCATCGACCTTTGCAACTGTAACGCCCCAACGCCAACCTTTGTAACCTGCAATCTCTGCGCCAAAAAGATAGGTTGCGATGCGATTATCGTCGTCATATTCGACCGAGATAAATTCACCAACCTGTGTCGCGAACTCTGCCTCGGCAAGAGCGGCGTCACGCGCGATTGATTGAGCATCAAAGGTCTTCATGTTCTAAGGGTAAAGCAGAAAGGGCCACCGATACTAATCGGCAGCCCCTTCGTACGCTTAAATGGGTTTCTTTAGAAATCCATATCTCCACCAGCAGCTGAAGGTGTCATTGCACCCTTTGGCTCTGGCTTATCTGTAATCACTGCCTCTGTTGTAATAAACAACGCTGCAATTGATGCTGCATTCTGAAGTGCAGAACGCGTCACCTTAGCTGGATCGATGATGCCAGCCTTGATCATGTCTACATATTCTCCTGAAGCTGCGTTAAGTCCGAAGCCTGCTTCGAGATGGCGAACCTTCTCTACAACAACTCCGCCTTCAAGTCCTGCATTCACAGCAATCTGCTTAAGTGGGGCTTCGATTGAGATTTCGACGATGCGAGCACCGACGCCTTCTTCACCTTCGAGCTTCAACTTCTTAAATGCTGCTGTCGCTGCCTGAAGAAGTGCAACGCCTCCACCGGCAACGATTCCTTCTTCTACTGCTGCCTTTGCGTTACGGACAGCATCTTCAATGCGGTGCTTGCGCTCCTTGAGTTCTACCTCAGTTGCAGCCCCTGCCTTGATAACAGCTACGCCACCTGCAAGCTTTGCCAGGCGCTCTTGTGCCTTTTCGCGGTCGTAATCTGAATCTGTCTTCTCGATTTCGTTGCGAATCTGGTTAACGCGACCCTTGATCTGGTCAGCATCTCCAGCGCCTTCAACGATTGTTGTCTCTTCCTTAGAGATAACAACCTTGCGAGCGCGACCGAGAAGTTCAAGGCCAGCTGTTTCAAGCTTGAGGCCAACTTCTTCAGAGATAACTGTTGCACCTGTAAGAATTGCAATGTCCTGAAGCATCGCCTTGCGACGATCTCCGAATCCTGGAGCCTTAACAGCTGCAGAACGGAATGTTCCCTTGATCTTGTTAACAACCAAAGTAGCAAGAGCTTCGCCTTCAACATCTTCAGCGATGATGGCAAGTGGCTTACCTGACTGCATTACCTTCTCAAGCAATGGAACGAGATCCTTGATTGAAGAGATCTTGTTGTTGACGATCAAGATGTAAGCATCTTCAAGAACTGTCTCCATGCGATCTGTATCTGTTACGAAGTATGGTGACAAGTAACCCTTGTCAAAGCGCATACCTTCTGTGAGCTCGAGCTCGAGTCCAAATGTGTTTGATTCTTCAACAGTGATAACGCCTTCTTTGCCGACCTTATCCATCGCTTCTGCAATCATCTCGCCGATTGTTGTATCAGCTGCAGAGATTGATGCTGTTGCTGCGATCTGTTCCTTTGAATCTACTGACTTCGCCATTGCGAGAAGTTCGGCAACGATTGCTGCAACTGCCTTCTCGATACCGCGCTTAAGCGCCATTGGGTTTGAGCCAGCAGCGACGTTGCGAAGACCTTCGCGAACAAGCGCCTGTGCCAAAACTGTTGCTGTTGTTGTTCCGTCGCCAGCGACATCATCTGTCTTCTTAGCAACTTCCTTGACGAGTTCTGCGCCAATCTTCTCCCAAGGATCATCGAGTTCGATCTCCTTAGCGATTGATACGCCATCGTTGGTAATAGTTGGTGCGCCCCACTTCTTCTCGAGGACGACGTTACGTCCGCGAGGTCCAAGGGTGACTTTGACTGCATCCGCTAGTACGTTCATTCCGCGCTCTAGTCCGCGACGGGCTTCTTCATTAAAGGCGATCTGCTTTGCCATCTAATTACTCCTCTTATATGGAACTTGGATATGTGGCTGATGGGTTATCACTCTCAGCCGGTGAGTGCTAACGCCAAGGGTAGTTGGGAGTATTCCCTCGCGCAAAACGAAGTTTTGAGCGCGAGGGGGTGGCGCAAAAGGAGATATTTAGCGTGCGGAGCGAGCTTGCATGCGGGCCTCACGGAGGCGGCGCAGGCGCTTTACCAGCATAGGTGATGCCTCGAGAGCATCGTCGCGATCGATGAGATCGTTGAGGAGCTGGTAATAACGAGGTGCGCTGAGGTCAAAGAGCTCCTTGATGGCAGTCTCTTTAGCACCTGCAAAGCGCCACCAGTTACGTTCGAAATCGAGGATACGGCCCTCAAGGTCGGTAAGTGTTGATCCCTGCGTGCTTGGATTTTCTAGCGCTGACATATGGCTCATCCTAAACATGACCTATGACAAAGTGTGGGATTTACGTGCAGCTTTCACAATATTGCGGAGCATCGTCGGAAAGATAAAAAAGTGAAAGGGTGAGACGAGATACCAATAAATCTGTCCACCTAAACCTCGTGGTGCAAAGAGTGCGTCTTGAGTCACAGTTGTCACTCCATCTTTTTCTTCCAGATTAAATTCAAGCCACGCTTTTCCGGGAAGAATCATCTCTGCATATAGTCGTAGCTTCTTCTCTCGAACCAAATCTTCTACCCGCCAAAAATCTAAACTATCTCCGATTCTTAGAGTTTGTGGATCGCGGCGACCGCGACGTAGACCAACTCCACCCACCATGCGATCGAGTAGTCCGCGCAAATACCAAAGCCAATCAGAACCGAACCAACCATGATCGCCGCCGATGCTTTCAATCTCTTGCCAGATAAATTTCAACGGAACATTAGTTGTGATTTCGCGATGATCTTTAAGTGTGAGTTCACCTGCCCACTCTGGATCGCTCTGTGCCTTCTGCCATGGCGCGGTTGGATAGGCAGCATCTGACCAACGAGTCGCAACTTCATTATTCTCAGTTCTACTCAATGCTAATTCGATCGCTTGGGTGACTGTTAATAATCCTTCTTCTGGTTTAGGAATAAGAGAATCAATGCTCTTTGCCGGATCGACTACAACTTCACTAATCAAAGATTCGACAAGTGGGCGTGCTAGAGATGTTGGTACCGGTGTAACGAAACCGATCCAGAGACTTGAGAGCTTTGGTGAGAGGACTGGAACCTGAACAATGACTCTCTTAGGAAGGCCAGATATCTTGGCGAACTTCTGCATCATCTCGGCATAGGTCACTACTTCTGGGCCACCAATATCGCGAATCTCATTTACTGGCTCCACTAATTTCGCCGCAGATCGCAGGTAATAAAGAACATCTCTAACTGAAATGGGTTGGGTGCGATTAGAGACCCACTTTGGTGTTGTCATAATCGGTAGTCGGTGAGTGAGGTGTCGCAACATTTCAAAGGATGCCGAACCTGATCCGATAATAATCCCGGCGCGAAGCTCGAGAACAGGTGTGGTACCAGAGGCAAGTTCAGTACCGGTATTCATCCGCGATGTCAGGTGGCGACTGCGGTTTTCGTCATTTGCGATTCCGCCCAAGTAAACAATCTGCGAAATATGTGCTCGCTCTGCAGCTTGGGCAAAACCTCTTGCCATGGCAGATTCGATATCGCCAAAGTCAGTAGCAACGTTAATTGAGTGGAGTAGGTAATAAGCAGTATGGATTCCAACAAGCGCGCGATCAAGGTCGGCCGGATTGCTGGCATTGCCTTCTATGACTTCTACATCGGAAGACCAGCTTTGACCAAGAATCTTCTTCGCATCGCGAACAAGTACGCGAACTCGTAAACCATCACTGAGCAACGAGCGTACAAGTCGACCACCGACATAGCCGGATGCTCCGGTTACGAGATAGATGCGCTCTTGATTCTCACTCTTCATATATGGAGCCTAGACTGAGCCCATGAGCACTTCTACTCCAAAGCGATCAACTAAGCCACGAGTCGTAATTCTCGGCGCCGGTTTTGGTGGATTGACTGCTGCTCGCGCACTTGCCGGTAAGGCTGAGGTTGTCGTCGTTGATCGCCACAACTTTCAGACCTTCTTGCCGCTTCTCTACCAGGTCTCAACTGCAGGTCTTGCAGCGGATCACGTTGTCCACCCTGTTCGCGGTGCACTTCGTAAGACTGATGTGAAGTTCCGCATGGGTTCACCAATCTCTATCGATCACAAGAATAAGACTGTGAAGTTAGATTCATCAGAACTTCTCGAGTTTGATCACCTCATCATTGCGCTGGGATCTGTCACTGCAGATTTCGGCGTTCCAGGTGTTTCAGAAAATGGCCTTGGAATGAAGACAGTTGCCGAGGCGATTCAAATCCGTGCAGAAGTAATGCGCCGCTTCGAAGACCTCGCCCGCTTTGAAGATGAGACTCGGCTTTCAATCGCTGTCGTTGGTGGCGGGCCAACCGGCGTCGAAATGGCAGGCGCACTCGCTGAACTCAAGCGCGGACCACTGCATAACGATTTGGCCCACGCTGCTGAACATATCGATATCTATCTCATCGAGGCTGGACCACGAATTCTTCCGATGTTCTCTGAGAAGTTATCTGCACGCGCAACTCGCGATCTGCAGAAGCTTGGTGTCCATGTTCGCACCAGCACAGCGGTACGTGAAGTAAAACCTCGCCAGATCATTATTAAAGATGGGGAACCTATTCCTGCGGAGGTAACTGTCTGGGCTGCCGGTGTAAAGGGTGAACCAACATCTGCCTCTTTGAATTTGCCGATTGTTGGTTCTCGCGTAAAGACAGGACCAACGTTGCAGGCAGAAAACTATCCGCATATCTGGGCGATAGGCGATATCTCAGGTGCACTCAATCCAGAAGGTCGTTTCTATCCAATGGTGGCACCGGTTGCGATGCAGCAAGGGCGCTTCGTTGCAGAACAGATTATTAACCTCGCCGCAGGTAAGCCGTTGCGCGACTTTAAATATAAGGACAAAGGATCCATGGCAACAATTGGTCGCCACAAGGCAGTTGTTGAAGTCGGTAAGTTCAGCATGGTCGGTGCACCTGCATGGTTCGCTTGGTTATGGCTCCACCTCTTCTATCTTCTTGGAGGGCGCAACAAAATTGGCACTATGGCCGATTGGACCTGGAACTACCTCACTTTCGATCGCGGCAATCGCCACATCATGGATTCACTCGACTAAATGCGCGAGGGATATATCGACCTCCGCGGTCATCAGGTTTATTCATACGAGTGGGATAACAATGGCGATGCGCTTCTTCTTCTACATGGTGGCTTAAGCCAAACATCTCACTTTGATTTCACGGTTCTTCCTGCAATTGAAAATACTCATCACGTTTTTGGTTATGACCGCACTGCCCATGGTTACACCGGTGATCGCGAAGGCAGCATGCACTTTGATTTTCAATATGAAGAAGCGGTCGCATACTTAGAAGATGTCGTTAAAGAACCAGCACACCTGATTGGCTTTAGCGATGGCGCAATCATCGCTCTGATGGTTGCAATGCGCCGCCCTGACTTAGTGAAATCAGTTGTTTCATTCGGTGGAAACTTCCATTACAGCGGCACGCTTCCACTCCCTGAATGGGATGGGTTTGTCTCACCCGAAGATCGTGAAGAGCATGCTGCTACTTCTCCTGATGCTCCAGAAACTCTCGACCACAAGATTGCCAAGATGTTTACGATTTGGAAGACAGAGCCGGACTTCACCGTTGCCGATATCGAGCAGATCAAGTGCCCAGTCCTTGTTCTCGTGGGCGACGATGACGTTATCTCGCATAATCACTCTGTCTTGATGTATGAATCAATTCCTCAAGGCCGCCTTGCAGTAATCCCTGGCGCTTCTCACCAAGCCAATAAAGAAAAGCCTGAAATCTTCCAAATGTTTATTCGCGATTTTTTGAGCAATCTCGATTACCCGCAGACCAAGATGCCAATGCGCCGCGCCTAAATATCCTTAATCTTAAGGCGTTTTGCAATTTCTTTAACATCAACTTCTCCTCGAGCAATCTCAAGAACCAACTTCTCTGCTGCATCCACTTTTAGTGAAATTTCTCTCCCATTCAGTAAGCAGAATGCTCGGGTTGCAGACCATGCAATTCGTTTATTGCCATCGATCAATGGATGGTTACGAGCAAGTGAGTGCATTAGGGCTGCTGCTTTCTCATCAAATGTCTCATATGCATCATCACCGAAGACGGTAGTGCGAGGTCTTTCAGCAGCTGACTTAATTAAGCCTTCATCCCTAATTTGCATATCAGGGATGAGTGCAGCAGCTATTTCAACGATGTCATGAAAATCTAAGTAATCGATCTCTTTGCTCATTGCGAAAGACGTTTTAATAGTTCAGCATCTTCAACACGAATTCGCTCAATAATTTCATTGAGGCGTCGTTGTCGCTTTGATGTGTATTCATCTACAGCGGCCAAAGCGGCTTCTTGCATGGATATTCCTTGGCTCTCTGCAACTTTCCGCAGCGCCTTACTTTGCTTATCTGAGAGTCTAAGTGTCATAGCCATAATTGTATGATACCAAGGTGGTATCAAAAATGGTAATTAATAATTACTTTAAGTTAACGTTTCGGTAGAAATTCCTGCATAGTTATTTGAATCAACAATCAATCGGAGTAATTGAACCCGTCTTAACGTCATAGATTGCGCCGCCTACCGAGACACCTTGGTTTAGAAGAGGATAAGAGCGAACACGATTAACGTCCTTAGCGAGTGCACCAAGTTGATCGTTTGTTGTCCGGAATTCAAGTGAAGATGTATTGACACCAAATTCGGCGTCAATCTTTGCGTGAATCTCTTCTTCGGTATTTTCCGCCATACGACATTCGGTGTGAGGCATGATGAAGATGCGATTTACGCCCAAAAGATAGGTAGCAAGAACGAGGGTACGAAGCACGTCCTCAGTGACGCGAGCACCTGCATTGCGGAGAATCTTGGCATCGCCTGAACGCATGCCGACTACAGAGAGCGGGTTAATGCGTGAGTCCATGCAGGTCACAATCGCCAGGCCCTTTTGAGCAACTCCGGTGAGGTCTGAATACTTAAAAGTCTTAATGTATTCAGCATTGGCCTCAGTGAGGTCATGGAAGGCATCTGCAGGAAAGGTGCTCATAGTGGTCAAATCTTAGGATGACCACGGATTACGCGCTGGTTTCCTTTCTGGCATGGCGTTATTGAGCGTAATCTCTGCATAAATTAACTCTTAGGGCTCGGTGATACCGACATGAAGCGATACCTGATAACCGCCCTCGTTCTGCTTGTGCCCGCAACCACGGCATACTCGGTAGATATCCCAGAAGAGCAGAAGTTCATCATTCGGTACTCACAGGCATCGGATCCCGCATCCCAAGGTGAACTCTTCGATGATTTGGATTCATGGAGCGCTATACCTTCACAGCTTCAAATTCCGTTCGGGGAAATGCAAAGACTTGGACTCACCACTGGAGTAGTTTGCGACTCAGTTGAAGATTCAAAATGTGCACTCTCGAAAATTATTAACGTGAGTGCTTATCTGCCCACCTGTCTTGATTCCACTTCACAGTATTGTGTAGAAGATTTTTGGGCAATTAAAGATGGAATACGGATAAACGGAATCTTTAAATATCAATACCCAAATGTGAAAACCTTCGGGCAATTTGATGCCGAGCCTAAATATGAGTTACCTGCTGGAGGAGCTGCGGGGCTTTGGCAACTGCCAGGTCTTCAGCATTCAGGTGGTGGCAATTTCTATCGCGTTAATGCTCAACTACTCGGAGCGTTAAACCGAAAAAGTACTGACGTACCATTTGAAAAATTTACTCCTTATGAACTTTGGTCTTCAATTAGTGCAGTAAGCGAAGTCGATCTCCCAGGAGCTGTTGCACCGCTGGCATGGAGAGAAGGTGGGGCTGGGTCGGATACAAAGCCACGTACCGCAACTGGAAGTCAATGTGTGGTCGCAAGCGTTGATAAATGTCTTTTAGCTTGGCCACTGGATCTTGAAATCTCTTATGGAGTTAAGGTTCGAATGGCACATCCAATTGTGGGGTGGCTTCACGGACGTCTTAACTCGCCAAACTTTTCAGTAGAAATAACTCCTGACGGCAAATTCCACCTCACAATGCAGGGTAATCCGGTGAAAGTCCCAACAGTTTTTGCAATCGCACCTTGGAGTGAACTCTCGGATTCGATGAAAGCTCGATTTGGCGGGAAACCAAGTGGATGCTGTGGCTCAGGAGAACATTGGTATGAATCTGCCGGCCGAAATCAACGAAGTGAACAGATGGTTCAGGATCTCAATTCGTGGCTTCCCTTTGTAAAAGATACCGCCAGCGCAGTTCCTACCTATTGGATTGTTCGAACCGTTTCTGGCGGAGGGGCAGATTTGAATCAAGAGAAGTGTTTTAAATCGGGTGACATCAGTGGAGTTGTGACCACAAATGCCACTGCGTACACATCCGGTGCCCCGGTTTTCAATAAAGACTCCCAAAGTTTGGATTATCAAGTTGCTTCGCCACATTATGCTCCAGATGGGCGAGTCAATGTCGGAAATTACAATCTACAAATTAATTCTAGAGTTGCACGATGTCTATATGGCTTCACCAGTGCACCCGTTAGCGCAACAGTCTCAGTCATTTCAAGTAATGGTGAAAATCAGGTAGCGACAACAACTTTGAAAGAGAAGGATGGCTGGATCTATCTCTCAGCGGCCGGCTTTACTTTCTCGAGCCCAACAGTTCGAGTTAAGTTGACTCAGGAAGCTCCGGTTACGAAACCTTCATCCGATGCTACTTCAGCATCGCCGAGCGTCTCGAAAACATACAAGAAGACCATTGTTTGTATTAAGAGAAACTCCACTAAACGCATTACCGCAACGAATCCGAGGTGCCCAGTTGGATATAAAAAGAAGTAGTGCATATGACTTGTTGGGGACGCAATTTCATGCATAAAGTTGTTACGTCGGAAAGGATGTAAAGCTATGAAGAAAATTCTCATAACTCTCCTATTTCTAGCACTCCCTATGAGTTCTGGATTGGCTGCAGATCTTCCCGATGAGCAAATGAATATCATCGAAAATGTCTGGGATAATCTTCGTACTCAGGCAGAATTATTTGATGATTTAGACCCATGGAGCGCCAGCCCTTCACAAATACAAATTTTGGCAGAAGATCCTGCTGCTGCATTTCCTAGAAAAAGTGTTCTCTGCTCATCAACGAAAGATCCAAATTGCCGAGCTGCGACTGAACTTGGTGTTCGTGCCTACTTGCCTACCTGTATCAAAAGTGAGGATCTATATTGTGTAGAGGAATTCTTTGCTGTCAAAGATGGCGTAAGAATTAATGGAACTTTTAAACAGCAATATCCGATAGAGAGAGTTAAGGGGTATTTTGAGGCTGAACCTAAATATGAGCTTCCCGCAGGAGGTTCAGCGAATCTATGGGAGCTCCCAGGAATCATTCATGCCGGAGGAACAAATCAATTCCTTGTAAATGCCCAGCTCTTTGGGGGTCTTAGACGTAGTAACGTTCAATCCAAATATGGAAATATGGAAATTTACCAAGTCTGGTCCTCTATAAGTGCGGTGCAAGAAATTTCCTATCCAGGAGCGCGCGCTATGAATGCATCTGATTTAGGTGGCGGTGATGGTCGTAATGGAGTGGATAGGTATTCAAAGTCTGCAAAATGTATTGCGACTTCTTTTGACCATTGTCTTATAGCTTGGCCACTTGATGAATCAATTTCATTGGGGATCACTCTTCGCACGCCCCATACATTCTCTGGATGGCTGCATGGAAGGTTAAACCATCCTGATATTAAAACTAGTCGGACATCTGATGGTTTCTTTCATATCACTTTCGCCGGGTCACCTACAAAGGTTCCAACGGTTTTTGCAAGCATTCCGTGGTCTGATGTGAGTGCGGCTATGAAAAAGCGCTTCGGTAGTTCTCCTAGCGGCTCCTATCATGATGGTGATAAAGGCAGTGCAATGGTGACAGCAGGTCGCTACCAGAGTAGCGAGCAAATGGTCGAAGATTTGAATTTGTGGCTTCCGGTGATTAAAGATAAAGCAACTGCTACGCCCACTTACTGGATTGTTCGAACAATCGCAGGCGGAGACGGTAAAGGATGTTTTAAAGATGGCAGGGTAAACGGCATTGTCACAACAAATGCGACTGCTTACATATCGGGTGCGCCATTCTTCAATGAAAAGTATCAGAGTCTTGATTACAAAGTTGCTTCTCCTCATTACGATGCAAATGGTCGAGTAAATGTGGGTAATTACAATTTGCAGATAAATTCAGATGTTGCCAGATGTCTCTATGGATTTACGAGTGCACCTATTGGCGCAACCGTTTCAGTTATTTCTAGCAACGGTGAAAATCAAGTAGCAACCACAACTCTGAAGGAGAAGGATGGTTGGATCTATCTGACCGCCGCTGGTTTCACATATTCGAGCCCTACTGTCCGGGTGAAGCTCTCACAGAAATCGACCACCGCGTGCACAAGGGGAGCGAGCGCCAAGAAGACTTCTGCAACGAGCGCCAAGTGCTCAGCAACCCCGAAGAAAAAGTAGCGTGCCAAGTTGCATGGAGAAAGCTTTTCCCTCATGATTACGCCATCAAGGGGAGTATTCCCAACGCTAGGTGTCGTCAATACGTTGCGAAAGCAGCCGGTGCCTTGGTCGAGATTATTCGGCGGAAGAGACCTTGTGTAAACGCTCTTTGGAGCCATACACAAGGGAGTCTCGAATGAACGTCACAACATATGCATGGATTGCGCTGCTGGCTTTCGTCGGCGTAATGCTTGTTATTGATCTTTTTCTCCATCGCGATCATCAAGTAATCACTTTTAAAGAAGCTGCTTTCTGGTCCTCCATCTGGGTGGCCTGCGGCCTGGCAGTGGGCGGAGTCATTTGGTACTTCAGCGGTAGCGACTTCGCGCTGCAGTACTACAGCGGTTATTTC
>NZ_JBJTMK010000029.1:0-19355 GCF_046070465.1 Candidatus Planktophila sp.
GCGGTTCGCACTTCTGCCCGAATTGCCAAAAGTTGCGCAAAAACGCCTAGTTGCGAGCATCCGTGGGTCGGCTAAGTGGCATTCTGACCCCCAAAACTAGGGTAATTTTGACTGGTTAGGCGAGCACTCTGCCGCCGCAATAAAACCAAAGGGGTGTAGCGCTTGTATCTGAAGAGCCTCACCCTCAAGGGATTCAAGTCGTTCGCACAGCCGAGCACCTTCCACTTCGAGCCTGGCGTTACTGCCGTTATCGGTAAAAACGGCCACGGCAAGTCAAACGTTTTCGACGCCATCGCCTGGGTAATGGGTGAGCAGGGCGCCAAGTCGCTTCGTGGCGACAAGATGGAAGACGTCATCTTCAAGGGCTCGGCGACCAAGGGGCCTTTGGGCCGCGCCGAGGTCGAGCTGACCATCGATAACGCCGATGGCGCGCTACCCATCGACTACAGCGAAGTCACAATTTCTCGAACCCTCTTCAGAAACGGTCAGAGCGAGTACGCGATCAACGGCGACGTCGTTCGTCTTCTAGATGTTCAAGAACTACTCAGCGACTCTGGTCTTGGCCGCGAGATGCACGTGATTGTGCCTCAGGGCAAGCTGAAAGATATTTTCCAGGCTTCACCAATCGAACGTCGTGGCTTTATTGAAGAAGCCGCCGGTATTTTGAAGCACCGACGCCGCAAAGAGAAGACCGAGCGCAAACTCGAGTCGATGCAAGCGAACTTCACTCGCCTGAATGACTTGGCCGGCGAAGTTCGTCGCCAGTTGAAGCCACTGGGCGCTCAGGCTGCTGTTGCTCGTGAAGCACAGACCATCGCGATCAACGTGCGCGATTCGAAGGCTCGTCTTCTTGCTGCCGACATCGCTGAACTTATTGGGTCGCTAGAAACTAGCTCTAAGAGCGAGAACGAATCAAAAGCTGAGCAGAATATTCTCAAGCAGCTTGTCGATTCAAACACCGCGCGAATTCGCGAACTAGAAGCCGCACTGATTTCAACCGAGTACGACGCAGCGCGCAACGTTTCGTTCTCGTTCGACTCGCTCGCTGATCGGTTGCGCGCACTGCTAACTTTGGCCAACCAGCGTGTTGCACTGCTCGGTTCGCGCGCAGAAGCCAACGGCGCAACCGTCGACCCGGCCGCCATCGACGCCGAGGCAACTGCTGCCGAGGCTGCACTAATCACTTTGGCCGAAGCCGCAACCGCGCTCGAGGGGCAGTTGCGCGAAGCAGAGGCTAAGCGCTCGGTTGCACGCGATCAGCTCGAGGCATACGACTCGCAAATCGCAGAGCAGAACCAGTTGCTCTCGGCATTCGATCTCGAGAAGGCTCGGCTTTCTGGCGAGGTCAGCATGGCCGAGTCGAAGGTTGCTGGCTTGCGAAGCGAACTTGTGCGCCACGAAGCCGCACTCGGCGAGGCTCGCGACCGCCGCAACTCGGCGCAGACCGACCTCGAAACTCTCGACTCAACTTTGCAGTCACAGCAGTCGCACGGCGATAACTCGCTGCAGCAGCGCCACGACGCGGCGACCCGCGCAGTGGCCGACTCGCTGGCACAGATCGAGCGAATTCGCGATGAGGTGCACGCCGCTGAGCGTGAACGTGACTCGCTAGAAGCGAAGCGTTCGGCACTTGATCTGACCCTCGCGCAAAAAGATGGTGCGAGCGAGCTGACCTCTGCCGGCCTTCGCGGTATTCGCGGTCTGGTTGCAAACCACATGAAGATCGAAACAGGTTACGAGGTTGCAGTTGGCGCGGCGCTTGGGCCGCTTGCCGATGCGCTCGTTGCAGACACCCGCGATGAAGGTCTTGCCGCGCTCGAACATTTGAAGCGCAACGACGGTGGTCGCGTTGAACTGATCGTCGCCGATGTCGACACGATGGCAGCGCACAACTCTGCCGAGCAAATTTCTGGCGCGCGCGCTGCGGCATCCGTGGTTGAAGCGCCTGCTGGTGTGATTGCACTTCTTCGCGACGTAGTGATCGTCGATGACCTCGCTGCTGCGCAAGAGCTTTACCGTCGCGACAAGTCGGTCACCAAACTGACTGTCATCACCAAGGATGGCGACGTGCTTACCGAATCGATTTTGCGCGGCGGTTCACAGAGTAAACCTTCGAAGGTTCAGCTCGTTGCCGAACGCGATGCGGCGGCAACTCGCATTTCGCAGGTCAACTCGAAACTCGAGACTTTGCGTGGCGAACTTACTCAGGCTCGCGCCACCGAAGACGCGGCGAAGCAAACCGAGAAGCAGGCACTCGCAGCACTCAAGCAGCACGACTCAGAGTTGGCGAAGAACGCCGATGCAGTTGGTCGCGCTCGAGTTGCCGTTGAGGCTATCGACGCAGAACTTTCGCGTTTGAGCGCAAACGTAGAGCAGGCGCGCAGTGCGATCGACTCGGCCGAGCAAACTTTGCAGCACGCAATCTCGATCCACGATCAGTTTGCGGCTCAGTCTCGCCCAGTGGTTTCATACGAAGACCGTCAGCGACTTGCCGACAACGTTGAGCAAGAGCGCAGCAACGAGACTCAGATTCGCATCGAACTTGGTTCGGCTGCAGAGCGCCTTCGTGTTGAGAAAGAGCGTGCCCGAACCCTTCGCGCCCAGGTGGCCGAGGCGCAAGAGGCCATCGAACGGGCCCAAGCCGCGGCCGCTGCCCAGCAGGCACAGCTCGACTCTGCCCGCAAGGTGCTCGAGGCATTGCCAATGCTGATGGATGCCGTGGCAGACGGAGCTGGCGCAGCCAAGGCCAAGCTTCACGAGATCGACCACGAGCGCAACAACCAGAACGGCGAATTGGTTCGACTTCGTGGCGAAACCGCAGATCTGCAGATGAAGCTGAGCGGTCTGACCCAGGGCGTGCATGACCTCGAGCTCAAGACCCACGAGAAGCGCATCAACCTTGCAAATCTCGTGATGAAGTCATCTGACGAACTTGGCTTAGACGAACCAACCCTATTGGCCGAGTACGGCCCACAGGTGTTGATTGAAGACCCTGAGAACCCTGACGAGCCAAAGCCTTTCTTGCGCGAAGAGCAGCAGAAACGTTTGCGCGAAAACGAGCGCCTGCTAGACCGTCTAGGCAAGGTCAACCCGCTTGCGCTAGAAGAATTCGCCGCTCTCGAAGAGCGCCACAAGAACCTCGCGACTCAGCTCGACGACATCGTCAAGACCCGCGCCGACTTGCAGCAGATTATCAAGGATCTCGACGAAAAGATGCAGACCATCTTTAAGAGCGCGTTCGACGACACCAAGCGCGAGTTCGAGAGCATCCTGCCGATTTTGTTCCCTGGTGGTGCCGGTTCGATGACTTTGACCGAACCAGACAACCTGCTCGCAACCGGTATCGACGTTCGCGTGAAGCCAGCCGGCAAGCAGTGGATGCCAATGAGCTTGCTCTCGGGTGGCGAGCAGTCACTCGGTGCGATCGCGTTCCTAACCGCAATCTTTAAGTCGCGACCTTCGCCGTTCTACATCATGGATGAAGTTGAGGCAGCCCTCGACGACGTGAACCTAACTCGTTTGCTGCACATCTTCCAAGACCTCCGCAAGAACTCTCAGTTGATCTTGGTTACTCACCAAAAGCGCACCATGGAAATCGCCGATGTGGTTTACGGCGTGACCATGTTGAACGACGGTATTTCGCGCATCGTTGGTCAGCGCCTTGGCGAAACGGCCTAAATGGGGCTGCTGTTCTGGCGTAAAAAGCGCAAGGATGAGCCTGAGGGTGGGGCTGCCGAGGGAGTCGGTGACTCTCGCGATGTTGAGGCCCCCTCTGCGCCTCCGGTCGACTTAAAGGATGTCAACCTAAAGCCGCATGAGGAGACCTCGCAAGTTGAGGCCAAAGACTCCGCTCTGGCAGCGCCGAAGGCAAAGGCCTCGCGCCTGTTTAAGTCGAAGCCAAAGGTCAAAGAAGAAGTAAAGCCTGAACCTGAGCCGACTCCTGAACCAGAACCAGTTTTGGAGGTTGCCCCAGAGCCAGAGCCAGAGCCAGAGCCTGTTGTTGAGGTCATTCCTGAGCTGGTTGCTCCTGTGGCCGAGGTTGAGCTCGAGGCTGTCGAATTGCCAAAGCGCAGTTTCGGTAAGAACCTGAAGTCGCTTTTCACTCGCATCAAGTTCGACATCGACAACCTCGATGACCTTGAAGACACTTTGATCCAGGCTGACTTTGGCCTTGAGGCCGCAGAGGCGATCGTTGAAGGCGTTAAGCAGCGCGCAAAGAAGTCGGGTGCGAAAACCGATGGTGAGCTCAAGGGCATCCTGGTTGATTTGATCACCGAGCAACTTTCGCGAAGCGACTCGGCTCTGAACTTGCAAGACGGAAAACTGCCTTACGTGATTTTGGTAGTTGGCGTGAATGGTGTTGGCAAGACCACAACGATCGGCAAGCTTGCGAATTGGTTGAACGAAGGCCAATGGCGAGTTGTGATTGGCGCTGCCGACACATTCCGTGCTGCGGCCGTTGAGCAAATCGCAACTTGGGCAGAGCGCGCAAATGCAAAGTTGATTCGCCCGAAGGCTGAGGGTCAAGACCCTGCAAGTGTTGCTTTCGAAACCGTCGAACTTGCCTTGCGCGACGATGCTGACATCGCCATCATAGACACAGCAGGTCGCTTGCAAAATAAAAAAGACTTGATGGCCGAGCTCGACAAGATCAAGCGAGTTGTTGAAAAAAACGCACAGATCAGCGAGACCCTTTTGGTTATCGACGCAACCACAGGTCAGAACGGTTTGGCTCAAGCAAAGGCTTTCGCCGAGGTCGCCAACGTAACTGGCATCGTGCTCACCAAACTTGATGGCACTGCCAAGGGTGGCATTGTGTTTGCGATTCAAAAAGAGCTGGGCATCCCAGTTAAATTGGTAGGAGTGGGCGAAGGTATCAAGGACTTCGCGTTCTTCGACGCACAAGAGTTTGCAAAGGGATTGGTTGGCTAATGTTCGGTAATCTCTCGCAGCGTCTTACAGAGACCTTCCGCAATCTGCGCACCAAGGGCAAACTGACCGCTGCCGACATCGATCTCACCCTTCGCGAGATTCGTAAGGCGCTACTCGAGGCAGACGTAGCGCTCGATGTAGTCAAAGATTTTGTAAACGCCATTCGCGACCGTGCCCTTGGCGACGAGGTTTCGAAGGCCCTAAACCCTGCTCAGCAGGTGGTTCAAATCGTCAACGACGAGCTGGTTCGCATTCTAGGTGGGCAGCAGCGCAAGCTGAACTTCGCGGCCAAGGCGCCTACCGTCATCATGCTCGCCGGTCTGCAGGGCAGCGGTAAGACCACACTCGCTGGCAAGCTCTCGAAGTGGTTGAAAGACCAAGGGCAGAATGTGCTTTTGGTTGCTGCCGACTTGCAGCGCCCGAATGCTGTCAACCAGCTGCAGGTGGTTGGGGAGCGCGCAGGAATTGACGTATTCGCACCGCAACCAGGCAACGGAGTTGGCGACCCGGTCAAGGTCTCTAAAGAGTCGATCAAGCACGCCGAGAAAAACAATTACTCGGTTGTGATTGTCGACACCGCCGGTCGTCTAGGCATTGACGAAGAGTTGATGAAGCAGGCGAGCGACATTCGCAAGGCCGTTGAGCCTGACGAAGTGCTGTTCGTAATCGACTCGATGATTGGCCAGGATGCCGTCAACGTCGCAAAGGCATTCGAAGACGGCGTTGGCATCACCGGTGTTGTGCTCACCAAACTTGATGGCGATGCCCGCGGTGGTGCCGCACTTTCGGTTGCCTCGGTTACTGGAAAGCCAATCATCTTCAGTTCGACTGGTGAAGGCCTTGATGCTTTCGAGCCGTTCTACCCAGATCGCATGGCATCGCGCATTCTCGACATGGGTGACGTTCTAACTCTTATTGAAAAGACTCAGGCGACCTTCGACGAGGCCGAGGCTAAGAAGCTCGCAGACAAAATTGCTAACGAGACCTTCACGCTCGAAGACTTTCTTGAGCAGATGCAACAACTTCGCAAGATGGGCTCGATGAAGGGTCTGCTCGCGATGATGCCGGGTGCGCAGCAGATGCGTTCGCAACTCGAAAACTTTGACGAAAAAGAAATTGACCGCACCGAGGCGATCATTCGCTCGATGACCCCAGCCGAGCGCCGCCAGCCGAAGTTGCTCAATGGCTCGCGCCGCCTGCGCATCGCCAAGGGTTCGGGCATGACCGTGACCGACGTGAACTCGCTGGTGACCCGATTTGAGCAGGCCGCCAAGATGATGAAAACCATGGCCAAGGGCGGGATGCCGCAGATGCCAGGCATGCAGGGTATGCCGGGCATGGCCGGAATGGGCATGGGCGGCGGTTCTGCCGCTGGCAAAAACAAGAAGAAAGACAAGGGCAAGAAGGGCTCGAAGTCTGGAAACCCTGCAAAAAGAGCCGCCGAGGATGCCGCTCGCGCCGCAGGAACCAACCCGACACAAAATGGTGGCGGCTCGGCCTTTGGCATTTAGCCTGCTTTCTGGCACAATAGACAGGTTGTCTGCGCTTGACCCTCTAACCAAGCGATTCTGATAACCCATAGAGCTTGAATACCGAGTGTGCCCCCACGCTCACGGTTGATTGTTCGCCCCAATACAAATAACAGGAGCATTGTGGCTGTAAAAATCCGCCTCGCGCGTCACGGAAAGATCCGTGCACCGCACTACCGCATCGTCGTAGCTGACTCACGTACTCACCGCGACGGTCGTGTAATCGAAGAAATCGGTCGTTACGTTCCGACCGAGCACCCTTCAATCATTGAAGTTAACTCAGAGCGCGCTCAGTACTGGCTTGGCGTTGGCGCACAGCCAACTGAAGCAGTTGCAGCACTCTTTAAGGTGACTGGAGATTGGCAGAAGTTCAAGGGTCTTCCAGGAGCAGAGGGAACGCTCAAGGTTGCAGCACCAAAGCCAGCTAAGAGCATTGCATACGAAGCAGCTGTTAAGGCAGCAGCATCAGAGCCTGCAGAAGGCGCAACAACTCTGAAGAAGAAGGCACAGGAGAAGTTGGCTGCGAAGTCAGCACCGGCTCCAGAAGTTGTTGAAGCTCCAGTCGTCGAAGCTGTTGCTGAAGAAACACCTGCAGTGTCCGAGCCAGCAACGGATAATGCCGTGGCAGGCGCTGTCGCAACTGACAATGCTGAAGTTGTAGAGACAGAAGCTGCGGTTGAAACCCCAGCTGAAACTCCAGCAGAATAATTATGATTGACGAAGCTCTCGAGCACCTCGTTAAGGGAATCGTAGATAACCCTGACGATGTCAACGTCAAGGAGAAGAACGGTCGTCGTGGGGCAACTCTCGAAGTCCGCGTCAATCCTGAAGATATCGGTAAGGTCATCGGTCGTAACGGTCGTACAGCAAAGGCGCTTCGCACAGTCGTAAGCGCGCTCGCTGGTCGCTCAGTTCGCGTTGACCTTATTGATACTGACGAACTTCGCTAATTTAACTAGAAGGTTCTCATGCGCCTCAATGTAGGACGTATCGGTAAAGCCCACGGAATTCTCGGTGAGGCAACAATCGAAGTGCGAACAGATGAAGCGGAAGATCGTTTCGCACTCGGTGCACGTTTAGAGACAGATAGCCACGGTGTTCTCACCGTGGCTTCTGCTCGTGTACACAACGGAATCCTGCTATTGGGCTTTGAAGGAATTGAAAACCGCAATCAGGTGGAGGAGCTCCGAAATGAGCTTCTCTATGCCGACGTCGATATCGATGCACCTGGTTATGATGAAGATGATTATCACGTCCTTCAACTCATCGGCTGCGCGGCATTTCTGGAAGATGGCACTGAATTCGGCACTGTTACGGAGGTGCTCAACCTTCCAGGTCAAGACGTTCTTGCAATCAAGACAGGAACAGGCGAAGTCATGATTCCTTTTGTGCATCAATTGGTTCCAACTGTGGATGTCCGCAATAAGCGCATGACAGTTATCCCTCCAGAAATTTCAGGTGCCATCTGATGAAGATTGATGTCATTTCGATATTTCCTGAATACCTTTCGCCTCTTAATCTCTCATTGCTGGGCAAGGCGCAGAGCGTAGGTCTTGTTGATATTCAAGTACACAATCTCCGCGATCATGCCGTAGGTGTGCATGGTTCAGTTGATGACACTCCTTATGGTGGTGGTGCAGGAATGGTGATGTCGCCAGAAGTCTGGGGCAAAGCTCTCGATCCATTGATGGTCGATGAAACTGATTTGATCATTCTTACACCTGCTGGAAAACAATTTACTCAGCCTGTCGCACAAGAGTTTTCATCGCACTCACACTTGATTTTTGCATGTGGTCGCTATGAAGGTATTGACGATCGTATTCGCCAGTATTACTCACAGCCAGAATTTGCAGCTCGCAACATTCGCGTTCATGAGTATTCCATCGGTGACTATGTTTTAGGTGGGGGAGAGGTGGCATCGATGGTGATGATTGAAGCAATTACTCGACTGATTCCGGGTGTACTCGGCAATCCTGATTCACTCGCTGAAGAGTCACATAATGAAGAGGGATATCTCGAATACCCCAACTTCACTAAGCCTGCACAGTGGCGCGGAATCGAGGTTCCTGAAATCTTGTTGAGCGGAAATCACGCAGCAATCGCCAAGTGGCGAGCAGAGCAAGCCCAAGAGCGCGCCAAGAAGAATCGCTAGCGATGGCGCGCACATACCTCGTTGAGACTTACGGCTGTCAGATGAATGTCCATGACTCCGAACGTATTGCTGGTTTACTCGATGCAGCAGGCCACGTGCCTGTGGCAGATGGCGAACAAGCAGATATAGTCGTCTTCAATACCTGTGCAGTCCGCGAAAATGCAGATAACAAGCTCTATGGAAACTTAAGTTTCTTGGCGCCCATCAAGAAAGCTAATCCATCGATGCAGATTGCAGTGGGTGGATGCTTGGCGCAGAAGGATCAATCAATAATTCTCAAAAAAGCGCCATATGTGGATGTTGTCTTCGGTACCCATAATGTGGGCTCACTGCCAGTTCTGCTTGAGCGTGCTCGTATCGAGGAAGAGTCACAAATCGAGATTCTCGAAGCGCTCGAACACTTTCCTTCAACTCTTCCTGCGCGACGTTTTTCATCCTTTACATCATGGGTCTCAATTTCGGTCGGCTGCAACAACACCTGCACCTTCTGCATCGTCCCAGCGCTTCGTGGTCCTGAGAAAGACCGCGAACCTGAAGCTGTCATTGCAGAAGTCAGAGCACTTGTTGAACAAGGTGTTATTGAAGTTACTTTGTTAGGTCAGAACGTCAACGCCTATGGTGTTGAAGCGGGCAAGAAAGGCGCATTTGCAAAGCTACTACGCGACGTCGGCGCCATTGATGGCCTAGAGCGGATTCGCTTTATGTCGCCACACCCTCGTGACTTCACTGATGATGTTATCGAAGCTATGGTCGAGACCCCCAACATCATGCCGCATCTTCATATGCCTCTTCAGTCAGGTTCAGACTCAATATTGCAGGCGATGCGACGCTCCTACCGCAGTGAGAAATATCTTGGAATCCTCGATCGAGTCCGTACGGCATTGCCGCATGCCATGATTACGACAGACATCATTGTCGGCTTCCCTGGTGAGACTGAGGAAGATTTCCAAGCAACCATGGATCTCGCAACAAAAGCGGAGTTTGCAGCTGCATATACATACAAGTATTCAATTCGCCCTGGCACTCCAGCAGGGGTAATGCCAAACCAGGTTGATGAAGCCGTTGTCGGAGAACGCTATACACGCCTGCACGAACACTTGCAGAAGATTTCACTTGCGATGAATCAGCGAGCTATCGGGACTACGCATCGTGTTATGGTCAATGAGATTGAAGGTCGTCGCGATGGAGATCGTGGTCGAATTACGGGTCGCTCTGAGGATTTCCGCCTCGTTCACTTCGAACCAATCGAAAGAGTACGCCCGGGAGACTTTGTTGATGTGGAAATTACAGAAGCCTCTGCTCACTATCTGATAGGTAGACCGAAGTCAGTAATCCGCACCCGTGGCGGTGATGCATTTGAGGCAAGCACTCGCGAAGACAGCGGACCTGCACCCACAATGCTTGGAATTCCAACGGTTAAAAAATAGCTATGACAGCGCCAGTCATCATTATCTGCGGTCCTACTGCTACGGGAAAGAGCGACCTCGCCCTTGAAGTTGCTCACAAATATAACGGCGAAATCATTAACGCTGATTCCATGCAACTCTATAAAGGCATGGATATCGGTACAGCTAAATTAACTCTTGCCGAACGTCAAGGAATTCCACATCATCTTTTGGATATCCTCAATGTCAGCCAAGATGCATCTGTCGCTTCCTATCAAAGGCTAGCTCGTGCTGCAGTAGATCAAATTCGAGCAGACGGTAAGGTTGCAGTCATTGTTGGCGGAACCGGCTTGTATATCAAAGCCATCATCGATGAGATGAACTTTCCTGAGACAGACCCGGCTCTTCGTAAGAAGTTGGAGGATGAGGCAGAACTTCTTGGTACCGCCCAACTTTATTCGCGGCTTCGAGTGCTCGACCCACAGGCAGCCGACGCAATCGAGCCTGCCAATACTCGTCGCATCATTCGTGCTCTTGAGGTTATTGAAGTAACCGGTCAGACATATTCAGCAAACTTGCCAAGTGACACAAGTCTTCGCTATCCCGATGCGTTTCATATCGGTTTATCGATGGAGCGTTCTACGCTAGCCCCTCGGATTGAAGCTCGAGTCCATCACATGTTCGACCAAGGGCTCGTTGACGAGGTAAAAACTCTGATTGCGCAAGGCTTGCTCGAGGGAGCTACAGCTCAACGTGCAATTGGATATGCCCAGGTCATCTCGATGGTCAATGGTGATATTTCCGAGGAGCAAGCGATTGAAGAAACAATCGTGGCCACTCGTCAATATGTCCGTCGCCAAGAGACCTGGTTTAAGCGAGATCAGCGAATTCAATGGATTGGCGAAGGCGTTCCACGTCTTGCTTTTATCGATGAAAGACTAAACTTCTAGCCATATGCAAAGCCCAGTAATCGCCACTTATGGCCACGGAACTCATAATGACTTCGTCATCCTCTTTGACCCCGATAACGAATTAAATATTTCAGCCTCCCAGGTAACTGCAATGTGTAATCGCTCTTCAGGTATTGGCGCCACTTCCTCAAGCGCCACAGCAATTGGCGCAGATGGCATGATTCGCATCATCAAGGGCGACGATGGCAAGTGGTTTATGGATTATCGCAATGCCGATGGTTCTATCGCGGAAATGTGTGGCAACGGAATTCGGGTCATGGCACGTTATCTTGTCGCTAAAGGCCATCAACGTGAAGGAATCTTTGCCATCGATACTCGTGCCGGAATTAAACACCTCCGGGTTCCCGCGGATGACGATATCTCGGTCAATATGGGCAAAGTTTTTGACGAGAGTGAAGAAGTCTCAGCTATCGCAAATGGCCGCACTTATCAAGGATTTAATATCAATGTAGGCAACCCACATGCAGTTGTCTTTACCGCTGATTTGGCGTCATTGGGTTCTCTAGAAGTGGCGCCTGTTGTAGATCCTGCTTCTTCGTATCCGGAAGGCGTGAACGTTGAATTCGTTGAGCTGCTTCCCAACCACGAAGCAAAGATGCGCGTACATGAGCGTGGCAGTGGAGAAACCCAATCCTGCGGAACGGGAACATGCGCCGTTGCACTCGCAGCAACCATTAAGTCAGGGGAGTCCCTTCCATCTCGTTGGGTGATTTATCCACCTGGAGGTCGTCTTGTCGTTGATATCGATGGACATTCCAATGCAACACTTACAGGTCCAGCGGTCCTACTTGATGATTATGACGTCAGCAGATTTCTTTCATGACCACATCAGACGATAGCTACGACAAACTCTTTGATGATCTCTTGCGCGAGAGCGCGCGAGCCGCAGCCGACTTTGATGCAGATGAAGTTGATGAGGTTGAGAGCCAGCAGGATTTATCTGATCGTCATGCACTTCGCCGTGTTAAGAGTTTTTCGACCGAACTTCAAGATATCTCAGAGGCTGAGTATCGCCAGCTTCAATTAGAGCGAGTTGTCTTAGTCGGTGTTTGGACAGAGGGCAGCGCCGAGATGGCTGACAACTCTCTCGCAGAATTAAAGGCCCTGGCAGAGACAGCAGGGTCAGAAGTTCTTGAAGGTCTCATTCAGCGTCGCGATAAACCAGATCCATCTACCTATATCGGTGCTGGAAAGTTAGAGGATTTGAAAGCGATAGTTCGCTCCAGCGGTGCAGATACTGTTATCTGTGATGGCGAGCTATCACCATCACAACTTCGCACCCTGGAAGATAAGTTGAAGGTAAAAGTCGTTGATCGCACAGCATTGATTCTCGATATTTTCGCGCAGCATGCCAAGAGCCGCGAAGGTAAAGCTCAAGTCGAACTCGCACAGATAGCGTATCTACTCCCACGACTTCGCGGTTGGGGAGATTCACTCTCGCGCCAGGTAGGTGGTCGTGCCGCAGGTGGAGCCGGTATCGGTGGTCGCGGTCCAGGTGAGACCAAGATCGAAACTGACCGACGTCGTATTCGCGACAAGATGGCGAAGCTACGTCGTGAAATCAGTGAGATGAAGATAGCTCGCGATACCAAGCGACAGGAACGTCGCCGTAACAATATTCCTTCAGTTGCAATTGCCGGATATACCAATGCTGGTAAATCATCACTTCTCAATGCACTTACCGGTGCAGGGGTGCTGGTCGAGAATGCGCTCTTTGCAACACTCGATCCAACTGTTCGTAAGGCACAAACCGCTGAAGGTCGCGTCTATACACTCTCAGATACAGTCGGCTTTGTTCGCCACTTGCCGCATCAATTAGTGGATGCATTCAAATCAACATTAGAAGAAGTCTCTGGTGCAGATCTGATTGTCCATGTCGTAGATGGTTCACATCCTGATCCATTTGAACAAATCCGTGCTGTACGCCAGGTCATCGATGAAATCGGTGGTGGTTCAATCCCTGAGATAATTGCAATTAATAAAGTTGACATTGCGACGCCAGAAGTTGTGATGGAGCTGCTTCGGAAAGAGAAGAATAGTTACGCTTTCTCCACTAAAACTGGTTTTGGCATTGATGGATTAATTCACGCAATCGAAAAATCGCTCCCGCACCCCAGTGTTGAGATTGATCTTGTTATTCCTTATGATCGTGGCGATCTTGTCCATGCGATTCATGAATCCGGAGAGATTCTCCTTGAGGAACATCTTCCTGAGGGCACGCACATCCGCGGATATGCCGATGGCGCACTAGCGGAAGCCGCTAAGAAGGCCTCTGAACCTCGCGTCTAGAGATCTTGGTGGAGGTGGGGGAATAAACACGACACGCCGGTGGTTCTAACAGGTAATTCTCAACAATATAGGCAACTATTCGCACGCGGGGGACAGCTCGCATCGAAACTGATGCTCGAGAGGTAAGAGGAGATACATAAAGTGGCTACTGACTACGACACACCCCGTAAGACCGATGAAGAATTACACGAGGAATCCCTCGAAGAACTCAAGGCCAAGCGTGCTGATGCTCAATCTGGTCAGATCGATGTAGATGAGGCAGAAGCCGCAGAAAACCTCGAACTTCCTGGCGCTGATCTCTCTGGCGAACAACTTGCTGTTCGCGTTGTACCAAAGCAAGTTGATGAATTTACCTGTTCGCGTTGCTTCTTAATTCACCACATGACACAACTTGCTAAGGGTGAAGGCGCTAAGGCAGTCTGTAAGGATTGCGCTTAACTCTGTAATGCTGCTGCAAGTTGCTCGGCTTTCTTTGTCGAAATTAACCAATATGGCGTTGGGTCTCTTTGATCAGTGACTTTAACTTTCACGCCCTCCGAGACCCAGAAAGTTGTTGCAAAGTAGGCGGCAGGATCTGCGCCTCGCGTGCGCTGAAAACTAAAATCTTTCTGAGCGATTATTTCGACATCGCTGAGATATTGCACAGGGATGTGAGCCTTGCCAATATGAAGCTCCCCATCTTTAATCTCAATCGTTGAAGTCATCCTATAAATAGCTACCGCACCAAGAACGATAGAAATCGCGAAGGCATTGATGGCTGCGTTGTTATCAAATGCGGCCCAGATAGCGATGACCAGCGAGAAGAGCATGAAATAGATGAAGGCGATTAACCAGATTGGGGGGCGAATCACTTCTCTAAATGCCGTAGTTGAGCTCACGGCTCTAGGTTAGTGGCTCTTCTATAAAGTAGCCTTACGCCATGAGCCGAGTATCAAGTACAACGCCTCCGGAAGGTTCAATCATCCCTGATCGTCACCCAGCATCACCGGCGACTGGATCCGAACTTCCCTCTCACTTCAAACATTGCTTTGGTTGTGGCGATCTCCATCCAACTGGACTGCACCTCAAAGCTCGCGTGGGAGAAGGTCTCACCATCTCTGCTCAATTTACTGTTACCGAAAATCATCAGGGCGCGCCTGGGCTCGCACATGGAGGATTGCTCTCATTGGCATTTGATGAAGCACTGGGAAAGTTGATGTGGCTGCTTCGCGCTCCTGCCGTTACCGCTCGACTTGAAACTGATTTTCTCGCACCCGTTCCTATCGGAACAACGCTCTATATCTCTGCTCGCATCGTCGGGCAGCAAGGCCGCAAGGTGTATTCAGAGGCGGAAGGTCGCATTGGGGGAGCCGATGGTGCTGTTGCAGTGCGCGCCGCTTCGCTCTTTGTCATTGTGCCGATGAAGCACTTCCTGGAGAACGCTCCTGCCGAGTACATCACCGCAATTAAAGCTAATCCCGAACTTCTCTCATTCGTCGATCCAGAATTCAACATCAATCCATGAGCGCGCTTCAGGTATTAATTACTCGTCTCGATCCCGATCTACCACTTCCCAATTACGCAAAGGGCGGAGATGCTGGAGCAGATATCTACTCTCGTATCGATATCACTCTTGAACCCGGTCAGCGCGCTCTTGTTCCAACAGGTATTTCAATTGCACTTCCTGATGGATATGTCGCGCTGGTACATCCGCGATCAGGTCTTGCCATTAAACATGGCGTCACAATGGTGAATGCGCCAGGCACGGTTGATGCAGCTTTTCGCGGCGAACTCCAATGCATCATGATCAATCATGACCCAATTGAATCAGTAACATTTAAACGTGGCGATCGCATCGCACAGTTAGTTTTTCAAAAAGTGGAGCATGCTGAGTTTGTCGAAGTTAAAAGCCTTCCAGGCTCTGGTCGCGGCGACGGTGGCTTTGGCTCGACAGGTCGATCATGAGCAACGACGACGACCGCGATAAGGTTTTAGCTGCATTTGGTGGCAAGAAGGGTCTGATTGATTCTGGAATTCCTTCCATCATCTTTCTCGTTGTTTTTAATATCCGTCACGATTTACAAGACGCGCTCTATGCCTCAGTGGCTGTTTCAATTGTTCTGACAATCATTCGCTTGGCAATGCGCGATACCGTTCAGCATGCCTTTAGTGGTCTTATTGGTGCGCTTATCTGTGCCTGGTTTGCCCATCGCACAGGAAACCCGAGCGATCTCTTTGTTCCAAAGTTATTGACCAACCTCGGCTACGGAACGGTTTATCTGATTGCAAACCTTGCTGGCTGGCCGATCTTAGGCCTGATGCTCGGGCCAATTCTCGGTGAGAACCTACTCTGGCGAAACGATCCAGTGCGCAAAGCTGCCTATATTCGAGTGGGTTGGTTATGGGTCGGGCTCTTCTTCACTCGTATCGCAGTGCAGTACCCCATTTACAGGAGCGGAAACGTTAATCTCTTAGGAACGGTCAACCTTGCCATGGGTTACCCACTATTTCTTGCAACGGGTTATGCAACCTGGTTGATCCTCAAGAACGTTCCTATTACAAAGCATCATCAAGACTAGTTCTTAGAGATAAAGCAATCCTTCAAAAGCCCTTCAGCAACCGCTGAAGCAACGAAGAGAAGTTCATCGCCCGCCACGAAGACATCGGATGGTGTTGGTGTGACAACACGACCATCGCGCACGATTGCAGCAAGAGATGCATCATCTGGAAGTTCAACTTCTTCAACAGTCTTACCGATACAGGTAGAAGTATCTGGGAGAGTGAGCTCGACTAGGTTTGCTTGGCCTTTTCGGAATGAGAAGAGGCGGACAACATCTCCTACGCTCACAGCCTCTTCTACAAGAGCGGCAATAATGCGAGGGGTCGACACAGCAACATCAACTCCCCATGAGTGATCGAAGAGCCACTCATTCTTTGGGTGATTGATTCGTGCAACAACGCGAGGAACACCGTATTCAGTCTTTCCTAACAGAGACGCGACAAGGTTGACCTTGTCATCACCTGTGGCCGCCACGAGAACCTGGCAATCATTAAGGCTCGCCTTATCTAGGGATGCAATTTCACAGGCATCTGCCATGAGCCATTCAGCATCAGGGACTGATTCAAGCTTGAGTGCCTTTGGGTCGCGATCAATCAAGAGAACGCGGTGGCCATTGTCAAGAAGTTCGCGAGCTATAGCGCGACCCACATTTCCAGCACCAGCAATAGCAATACGCATCTTTTATGCCTCCGGTGATTTTCCGATAATGGCTTCTACCTGTGCAAGTTTTTCATCGCGCACCATGATGTGAATCAAATCGCCATCTTGAAGAACGGTGCTCTCATTAGGAATTAATCCTTCGCCGAGCCGAGTCAAGAAAGCAACGCGTAAATCAGCAGCTTTTTCGATATCCGTAATTGGGCGACCAAACCAATCGAGATGTGGATGAACTTCAGCGAGCTGTACAGTTCCGCTGGCATCGCGCCATTCGGAACGTGAACCTTCAGGAGCAAGACGCCGCATGATCTGATCAGTTGCCCAGATAACTGTGGCAACTGTTGGAATGCCTAAACGCTGGTAAATCTCAGCGCGACCTGGGTCATAGATACGAGCCACAACATTGGTGACACCGTAACTTTCACGTGCAACGCGAGCAGCAAGGATATTTGAGTTATCACCATTACTGACTGCGGCAAATGCATCTGCACCTTCGATACCAGCCTCGAGCAATGTATCGCGATCGAATCCAACACCAGTGATGGTGCGCCCCTTGAAATCAGGGCCAAGACGGCGGAAAGCCTCCTTGGATTGATCGATAACAGCAACAGAATGGCCGTTAGCTTCGAGCTCGATAGCGAGCAACGAACCAACGCGACCGCAACCCATGATGACTACGTGCATAGGCATAACTTACTCCCTTACTCTTAGCTCCATGACCGAATCAGCGCGAAAATCTCTCCGTATCGGCGAAATATTCCGAGTGGAGATTGAGAAGGTCGCCCATGGGGGTCATTTCATCGCTCGACATGAAGGCGCTGTGATCTTTGTTCGCCACGGAATTCCTGGCGAAGTCGTAGAGGTAGAAATCACCGGAGTAGAAAAATCATTTGCTCGTGCTGATGTCGTAGCGGTCATTGAGCCCAGTATTCATCGAGCCATTCCTGCTTGCCATGTTGCTGGTAAATGCGGCGGTTGCGACTTCCAGCACATCGATATTGTGCGTCAACGTGAATTAAAGTCCGAGGTCATCTCAGAGCAGTTTGCACGCATCGCCAAGATGGAAGTTGATATTGAAGTAGAGGAAGTTTCATCGCCTCTCCATTGGCGCACACGTTATGCAGCCTCATCGAACTCTCGCGGAGAGGTTGGTTTTAAAGGATCTCGCAGCAACGAAGTGATAGCCATCAATATCTGCCCAGTGCTTATCCCAGAAATTGATATCGAGACGCTTCCCTTCGAGAAGATTCAGCCAAATAAACGAATTGAGGTCTCTCTCGGTACTGATGGCGATCGCACGGTTTCAGTGATGGAACAAAGAGATAGCAGAACCGCTCAACGGGCAACACCGAAAGTTGTTGAAGGTCCGTCCACGCTGAAGTATCGAGTGCATGAGATTGAGTACAGTGTTTCTCAATCATCATTCTGGCAGAGCAATATCAACGCACCTGAGGCCCTTGTCAGCGCCGTTCTTGATTTCGCTCAATTAACGACAGGGGATCATTTACTTGATCTCTATGGGGGAGTCGGACTCTTTGCCGGTGCAGCTCTTCCCATCATTGGTCCGGGTGGTCGTGTTGATATTGTTGAAGGAAGCGCAATCGCAAGCGAAGATGCTCGCCGTAACTTTGCAGGCACCAGTAACGTACACGTTCACACTGGAGATGTTGCTCAAGAGATTCGAAAGTTCAAGCGAGCAGATGTCATTGTTCTCGACCCGCCGCGCACCGGTGCCGGTAAGCCCGTCATTGAAGTGTTAGGAAAAATCGGAGCTCGGGCAATTGTCTATGTCGCTTGTGATCCTGCAGCACTTGCGCGAGATGTTACATATCTTCGCGAAATTGGATATCACTTAGAAGATATCCGCGCCTTCGATCTCTTTCCGATGACTCACCACATCGAAGCTATTGCGCTCTTCACCCTTTCTAAGGTATCTTGACGTCAAGATACTTTTAGGTAGATAGGTGCCACCATGAGCAAGAACTCCCTCGGAACACAGAAGAACCTCACTGTTGCAGGTAAGGAGTTCGAAATCTTCGATATCTCGCAAGTAGAGGGCGCAAGCGATCTTCCATTCTCGCTCAAGGTGCTCCTCGAAAACCTACTTCGTACTGAAGATGGGGCGAACATCACCGCAGAACACATCAAGGCTCTTGCTCAGTGGGATCCATCGGTCGAACCAGATACTGAAATTCAATTTACGCCAGCACGCGTTGTAATGCAGGACTTCACTGGCGTCCCTTGCGTCGTCGACCTAGCAACTATGCGCGAGGCAATCGTCGAGCTTGGGGGAGATGCTTCAAAGGTCAACCCACTCGCTCCAGCAGAGCTGGTTATCGACCACTCAGTAATTGCTGATGTCTTCGGCACCAAGGATTCTTTCGAGCAGAACACAGATATTGAATATGAGCGCAACCGCGAGCGTTACCGTTTCTTGCGTTGGGGCCAAGGCGCATTTGATGAGTTCAAGGTTGTGCCACCCGGAACAGGAATCGTGCACCAGGTAAATATCGAATACCTCGCGCGCGTCGTAATGACTCGTAACGTCAATGGCGTTCTTCGCGCTTACCCAGATACAGTCGTCGGTACAGATTCACATACAACGATGGTCAATGGACTTGGTGTCCTTGGCTGGGGCGTCGGTGGCATCGATGCAGAGGCTGCGCTTCTCGGTCAACCTGTTTCCATGTTGATTCCTCGTGTAGTTGGCTTCAAGCTCAAGGGATCACTTCCCGTGGGAACCACTGCAACCGATATGGCACTTGTCATCACAGAGATGCTTCGCAAACATGGCGTAGTCGGCAAGTTTGTTGAGTTCTATGGTCCTGGCGTTACAGCTGTTCCAATGGCGAACCGCACAACAATCGGAAACATGTCACCTGAATACGGATCAACATGTGC
>NZ_JBJTMK010000030.1:0-11813 GCF_046070465.1 Candidatus Planktophila sp.
AGGTTCACCGCGGACCGAAGATTATTACCTTGACGCGCCTTGAGTTTGATCTGCTCGTAGCGCTTGCCAAAGATCCAGGTCGAGTATTTACGCGCGACGCGCTTCTCAGCGAGGTTTGGGGTTACCGTCATTCAACCGATACCCGCCTCGTCAATGTTCACGTTCAGCGCCTCCGTTCAAAAATCGAGCATGATCCCGAGCATCCAGAGATTGTGATGACTGTTCGCGGAGTTGGATATAAGGCAGGCGGCACTTCATAGAATGACAAGACTTCGTCTTGCATTTCAGCGATCTCTTGGCGCCAAAGTCGTTACTTCCACGATTCTTCTCTCGCTTGGTGTCGTTTGGCTTACGGGTTCAGCACTCTACTCTCGACTTTCTGACGGTATTCGCTCAGTAAACCTCAATTCCTCAATCGCCGAAGCACGTTTGGCGTTCTTCAATGCGCAGTACCAGCTCTTGATTTCTCAAGGTAAGAACGTTGATGAACGCAAGAAAATTCTCGCTGTGTTTGTCGTAGATGCCACCACCCAGGGAATTAAAGAACAGCGACGCGAAGCCATTATCGTCAAGACACCCACAACAAAGACTTCCAAAGTAAATTACGAGATGACCTCCAATGGGGCAATGCCTGAGTCAATTCCTTCGAGCGTAAGAGCAAAAATTTTGAAGGACTCAAGCCTGCAATATGAATATGGAAAATTAAGGTATTTTTCCGGAGAAGGAGTTGATTCACTCTTTGTAGGAAATCGAATCGATATTCCAGGTGCTGGTCGATATGAAATGTATGTGGTCTTCTCACTAGCCAATCAAGCATCAACGATGAAATTGATCCAAAACTCACTTTTAGTTACTGGTTTTGCTCTCATCTTCCTTATCGCCTTGATTACATGGCTTGTGGTACGCCAGGTTGTCCGCCCGGTGCGGGAGGCAGCGGCAGTTGCCAAGCAATTTACACAGGGAGATTTTGATCTCCGAGTGCCTATTACATCGAAAGACGAACTTGCGACGCTTGCCCACTCATTTAATGAAATGGCAGAGTCAATCGAACAGCAGATTTCTCGGCTAGAGAACTTATCTCGTGTGCAGCAGCGATTTGTTTCAGACGTCTCCCACGAACTACGGACACCTCTGACCACGCTTCGCATGGCATCAGAAGTTATTTATAATCACCGCACCACCTTTGATGCACCTGTTGCGCGAAGTGCAGAACTTTTGGTTGCTCAGCTCGATAGATTCGAGCGCTTACTCGAAGACCTGCTTGAAGTTAGTCGATTTGATGCTGAAGTAGCTGTTCTCGAACCAGTGGAATTTGATCTCATTGCCCTTATTAAACGTTGTGTGCATGATCTCGGTATCGATAGTGACGAGAAGACTTCAGGAGTATCTACCAAGTCGGATAGCTCGACCGTTGCGGTAAAGGCAGATATGCGCCGCGTAGAACGCATTATGCGCAATCTTCTATCCAATGCACTCGATCACTGCGATGGAACCCCGATTGAAATTCAGATCAAGACAACAGAGACCGAAGTCGCGATTGGAGTTCGTGACTTCGGTACTGGCCTCGATGAATCATCGCTGATCCGCGTCTTCGACCGTTTCTGGCGTGCAGATCCTTCACGTGCACGAGTGCGCGGTGGAACAGGACTTGGCCTCTCCATCGCACTGGAAGATGCACGACTCCACAATGGCGAACTCGACGCATGGGGCCGTCCGGGCAAGGGTGCTCACTTTGTGCTGACTCTGCCACGTAACGCTGGGGATTCAATTCATAGTCGCCCCATTAAGCCGACCCCAGAAGATTTCCACGAGGAAGTTTTCTATCAGTAATTAACAACTACTTTTGGCCAAGATAAGCCATGGAGTTTTTCGAAAGCTTGCAAGAGATTCTATTTCCCTCGAGATGTATTTCATGTGGCGCTCTGGGCATATCAATCTGTTCTCGATGTAGACGTGGATGGAATCCCCATATTTATATTTCGAAGTATGGAGATTTGCCATCGAATCACATCTCTGTCACATCGAGTGTTATCTATTCAACCGTTGCCCAGAAGGTCATTCTCGGAGCAAAAGAGTCGCATTTTAAAAGTTGTGACGCCTTAGTGTCTCGTGCAATCACCCATGCACTTGAGAATCTTTTGAGGACACACCAGGTAGATTTCTTAGTGCCAATTCCATCTCGCAAAGGTGCAGCTCGTCAGCGAGGCCGACAATTCATTGCAGAGGTCTCTCAAGAGGCCTCTATGAGGTGCTCCATTCCACTCAAGTCTCCACTGGTGCATGCACGAAAAGTTCGAGATCAAAGTGGCCTGCATCTCCAAGAACGTTGGAATAATCTGGAAGGCGCCTTTGTTGTAGAGAAGGAGCATGGATTGCATGGCAATGTTGTGCTTATCGATGACCTAGTAACGACAGGTGCCACCCTCTGCGAGGCGGCTCGTGCCTTGAGATATGCGGGAATTCAGGTGATTGGGGCCGTAACGGCCGCAGTTGCCCAGCCGTTAAGATAAGAGCCTCACATCCGAAAGGTTGCTCCATGTCAAAGCTTCTAGATCGAATCATGCGTGCTGGCGAAGGCAAGATCCTTCGTGATCTCAGCAAGGTGGTCGAAAAGGTCAACAGCTTTGAGGGCTCAATCTCTCCGCTCAGCGATGATGCGCTTCGAGCAAAGACTGATGAATTTAAGAAGCGACTTGCTGCGGGGGAGACCCTCGATGACCTTCTTCCAGAAGCGTTCGCAGTAGTTCGCGAAGCCGCAAAGCGCACACTTGGCCAGCGTCACTATGATGTTCAGCTGATGGGTGGAGCAGCCCTGCATATGGGCAATATCGCAGAAATGCGTACCGGTGAAGGTAAGACTCTTGTTGCAACACTTCCTTCTTATCTCAATGCACTTGCAGGTAAAGGTGTACACGTTGTAACAGTCAATGATTACCTCGCCGAGCGCGATAGCGAATGGATGGGACGTATCCATCGCTTCCTCGGTCTGACCGTCGGTGTCATTCTCAACAGCATGACTCCTGCTGAACGTCGCGCAGCCTATGCAGCGGATATTACATACGGCACCAACAATGAATTTGGATTCGACTATCTTCGCGACAACATGGCATGGACTCTCGAAGATTGTGTTCAGCGAGATCACTTCTTCGCAGTTGTCGACGAAGTTGACTCAATTCTTATTGATGAAGCTCGTACTCCACTCATTATTAGTGGCCCCGCTGACAAAGCGACGAAGTGGTATGTTGAATTTGCAAATATCGCAACAAAGCTCGATCGCGATGTGCACTACGAAGTAGATGAGAAGAAGAAGACCGTCGGAATTCTTGAAGATGGCGTCACCAAGGTCGAGCAGCTACTTCAGATTGAAAACCTTTACGAAGCAGCTAATACAACTCTTATCGGATACCTCAACAATGCGGTTCGCGCTAAAGAACTCTTCAAGCGCGATAAAGATTATGTAGTCATGAATGGTGAGCTCTTGATTGTTGACGAGCACACAGGCCGCATGTTGTCTGGTCGTCGCTACAGCGAAGGTCTTCATCAGGCTCTCGAAGCAAAAGAGCGCATTGAGATTAAGGATGAAAATCAGACTCTTGCGACAATCACACTTCAAAATTACTTCCGTCTCTACGAAAAGATTTCAGGTATGACCGGTACGGCGATGACCGAAGCATCTGAATTCCACCAGATTTACAAGCTTGGCGTTGTGCCGATTCCAACTAACCGTGCAATGCAGCGCATCGATCAAGCTGATCTTGTTTATAAGTCAGAGCTCGGAAAATTCAATGCAGTTGTACGCGATATCGTCGAGCGCCACCGTAAAGGCCAACCAGTTCTAGTAGGTACAGTTTCCGTTGAAAAGTCTGAAGAGCTCTCAGCGCTTCTCAAGAAGGCTGGAGTTCAACACGAAGTTCTCAACGCAAAGCACCACGAACGCGAAGCTTCAATCGTCGCGCGCGCAGGCGTTAAGGGAGCAGTTACTGTTGCAACAAATATGGCAGGCCGCGGTACTGACATCATGCTCGGCGGAAACCCAGAATTTATGGCTGATTTCGAACTTCAACGTCGCGGAATATCTCCAGTGGAGAACCCTGCAGAGTATGAAGCCGCATGGCCAGCTGAGATTGAGAAGCAGAAGGCCGCAATCGCAAAAGATCATGAAGAAGTAATTTCCTTGGGTGGCCTCTATGTCCTTGGAACCGAGCGCCACGAATCACGCCGTATCGATAATCAGCTTCGAGGTCGTTCAGGTCGTCAGGGAGATCCGGGAGAATCACGTTTCTATCTCTCGCTTCAAGACGAGCTGATGCGTCGCTTTAACTCGGCTCTGGTTGAGCGCTTCCTTGCCGCTGCAGGTCTTCCAGAAGACGAACCCATCGAATCAAAGATGGTCTCCAATGCAATTAAGTCTGCACAAACACAGGTTGAAGCACAAAACTTTGAAATCCGTAAGAATGTTCTCAAGTACGACGATGTCATGAACCGCCAGCGCTTAGTTATCTACAGCGAGCGTCGCCTAGTTCTTGAAGGTAAAGATATTGGCTCACAAGTGCAAGACTTCGTGGGAGAGACTCTCTCTGCATATGTGCGAGCAGCAACAGCTGAGGGATTTAGTGAAGATTGGAATCTGGCAGATCTGTGGACGGCTCTCAAGTTGGTCTACCCAATTTCATTTACAGCAGAGCAGCTTCTCACTGAAATCGGCGGCGCAGGTGCCCTCGATGCGCAATTCCTAGAAGAACGCATTCTCGAAGATGCACGTAAGGCTTATGCAGCTCGTGAAGCAGAACTTGGCACAGATGTTCTGCGCGAACTCGAGCGGAAAGTTCTGCTCTCAGTACTGGATCGCCGCTGGCGCGAGCACCTTTATGAGATGGATTATCTCCAAGAGGGAATCGGTCTTCGTGCGATGGCACAGCGTGATCCACTCGTTGAATATCAGCGCGAGGGATATGAACTCTTCTCAGCCATGATGGATGCAATTAAGGAAGAGCTTGCGAGCTTGGTCTTCAATGTAGAGGTCACTATCGAAGGCGATGGTTCGGGAGTTCAGGCAAAAGGAATCGAAAGCAAGCCCTTACAGGAAGCACCTTTGAAGTACACCGCCGCTGATGAAAATGGTGTTGTTACATCTGGCGATGTCTCACGCAACAGCCCCTGCCCATGTGGGTCTGGCAAGAAATATAAGCGTTGCCACGGCGCCGCTTAATTTCACAATAGTCGCAAGGCAGTACAAAGCCAACGTCCATCCACTCCTTCGGTGCGGATTACTAAGGCGCGCACACGCTCACCAAACCTCACAGTCACAGTGGATTCGCAGATTCCATCGAGCGGTTGATCGAGGTGGATTCTACGAATGCGCCCGATATCTTTCTCGCTGCCAGCGACAGAGATGATGCGCATAAAAATCGCATGGTGGCAGCGAGATGCTAATTGAGAAGGCGTACGACGGCCAGCGAGAATTTCCAAAACATTTACCGCAAAGGACATTGTCCACTTCTGTATATCGGGAAGATCGGCCGCTGAGGTAGGTTGAGGGCGATCATCATCTTCGAATAGATCTCCAAAAGTTGAGGGAGTTGAATAGAGAAGTGCCCTCTGCGGACGACGAACCTCAATTGGTGGCGAAAAGAGATCAAGGGTGGGATGGCCCCACAATTCTGGGGGAGTAGTGCTGGAGATGAGGGCGAGCGGCGCTGTTGTTGTCATAGAGCCAGATTGCTCGCTCCCCGCAAGAGCTACATCATCTTGAAATCTCAATTTTTCTCATACCTTCGTATGACTGTGGAGAAGTTAAAACTGACACTAAAGGGATAACTACCGTGCCCTCATGTCACTTACAACAGAGAACAAATCAAATAACCGCCTGGCAATCGCAGGTGCACTCTTTCTTACATCCATCATTGCTTCATTTGCAATCTCCTATTTCGCTAACTCTGGTTCTCACTATTGGGTCCTAAAGCAGCCCTTGTCACGCGGAGTTCAAATCACTGCTAGCGATATCGCACTTGTGAAGATCGCCCTTGGGAACGATGTGCGAGGGTATATACCAGGCACATCTAATCCTGTTGGTTCTATTACTCGCCGAAGCCTGCTCTCGGGTGAATTACTCAATTCCAACGACATCTCTAGCAATTCTGAAGGGTTAACGACCGAAAGTCTCTCAATATCGATTCGCGCAGCCGATATTCCACAATCCACTCTTCCTGGCGACTTAGTTTCGCTCTACCAAGTATTTGATGCCCGTAATGGTGAAGTTGTTACTCCTCCGCAGCATGTGATTTCGGGAGTCTTTATTAAAGAAATCGCTCGAAAGAGTGCAAACTTTGGAAGTGACCTCTCACTAACCATCACCGTTCAAAGAGAAGATGTACCGCTTGTTCTCATCGCAACTTCATCCGGAAGAATCGTGGTGGTCGCAAGCCATGGCTGAATCAGAACGCTGGGCTATAACTGCCATTAGGGATATGCATCAGGAGGGCTTTATTGCAGCCTCGCTCACGCGGTTAGGGTGGAAAGTAATTTACCGAGCAACATCACCAGAAGGATTGGATGAATTTCTTACCAATAACCAAGAGGCACTAGTGGTTCAGTCGGATGATTTCGCTCAAGCTTTTCTGACCAGGCCCACAGAATCAGTTCTGATTCGTGGCCACTCACTACCTTCTGAAGACTCGGCAACTGCTGACCCTCGGAGTGATTTCGAGTTAGAGGAACTTTTGCGCAATCGAAAGAGTGAGAGAGCGGAAGAGCAATTCTTTATCTCAGCAACTACAACACCAATTCTCTCTATCTTCTCAGTTGGTCGGCATGTAGGGGCGTCATCAATATCTATCAGCACTGCAGATTTCTTTACTCAACAGGGCGAAAAAGTCCTATTGGTAGATGGAAATACTGCACATCCAACTCTGGCTCGACATTTCTCAGCACACAATATCCGTACAGCTCCGCAGATAACTTCTGCAGGTTTTTCGCTCTTTGAAGTAAGTGAACTCTCGGGACTTGTTAATCTCAATACAATTGCCAATCAATACGACACGATTGTGATTGATGCAGGACAACTACAGTTGAGTTTTCCAGCGGGTCGCCGAGTGAGGGATCAACTGGTTTCATGGACATCCCACTCACACGCACGGCCATTGATATGCACTCGCACGGATATTGCTTCACTGGAAGAGCTCAGGCAAGCAACCCCTCACGGCGAGCAGTGGACAATAGCCCTAACGCTGAGCAAGGTCATCAGTCGTCGAGAGCGAAAAAATTTGGAAACGAAGGTAGCTGACCAGTTCGGTGTGCCCGTTCAATCAATTTCCAGAGATAGCCGTGCAATTGAAAAAATGGAGGCACAGAACACCACATTGGCTGTAGCTTCGCCTAAAAGCATTCTCCTGGGTGAGATTGCACGCTCTCTTGAAGTGGCGATGAGGTAGTTCAATGACGATATTCTTTCCTTATGCGCGTATACCTAGCTACAACTGCCGATGAGCTTCAAGAATTTCTCGCCGACGGCTCGCTCGATGTTGCAGAGGTATATGCCCCATCTCCTATCTATAGCGCTACGCATCCAGAGATGGATGAGGAAGAAGTCGAGTACTCACTCTCTCTTTTAGCCGCTGAGGATGCTCTCGATTTTCTCGATGACCAATCTGGTGCTGCTCTTGTAGTGGCGCTGGAAGTAGATGAAGAACAACTTGGCGCCTTTGATGAAATTAGCGCTGAACTTCGCGCACCACTTCAATGGTCATCTGTCGAAGCAATTTTTCTCGTAGGCGAAGATGCCGAAGATCTCACCTGGTTTGCACCCCAAGAGGCTGAGAACAACATCCAAGAGTGGTTGAAGAAGTAACTACATGGCATCTATTGAGGAATACGTAGAAGGCAGATCGCCTTCATCAGCGGAGGAGATTCACAAACTCCGCGAGCTGGTTGCAGACTGGCAGCTACTTTCAGACCTCTCATTTGCTGATTTGATCTTGTGGATTCCACTTCGCAAAGATGAATCAAGTTGGCCAACAGGTTATATCGCTGTGGCGCACATTCGACCAACTACAGCGTCAACTGTTTTTGCGCACGATGTGATTGGTGATGAAATTAGCTGGGGCGATCGTTTTTACATTGATCAAGCACTTTCCAGTGGTGAGATTGTCAGGGATACCGAACCGCAAATGCTCGGTGATGTGATGGTCAAAGAAGAGACTATTCCTGTCATCATGGGGGAAAAAGTCATCGCTGTAATCTCTCGCCACCGTAACTCTGACTTGATGCGCCAACCTTCACGACTTGAATTAAATTATCGAGAGATTGCACACGAGCTCTATCGCATGGTGGCCGAAGGTAACTTCCCATATCAAAATGCCGGTTCGCTCTTCGATCCAACTCCACGTGTGGGTGATGGCCTTATTCGCATAGATGTCAACGGAACAGTTAGCTATGCAAGCCCTAATGCGCGTTCTGCATTTAGCCGCATGGGGTGGACCAATGAACTTGAAGGTTTCTCGCTCGGAGAAATAGCAGAGACAGTCTCCCGCGAGAAGAGCGATGCACGCGAAGAAGCGCTAGTAACAAGTCTGAGCGGGCGTTCACTTCGGCGTGTAGAGGTCGAGAATCTCGGCGGAGTAATTGATCTGATTGTTCTGCCCATTATTGCTGGCCAAGATCGCGTAGGTGCAATTGTTCTGCTCAACAACGTGACAGAGCTTCGCCGTCGCGAACGCGAGCTTGTTACGAAAGACGCGACGATTCGCGAGATTCATCACCGAGTAAAGAATAATCTTCAGACTGTGTCAGCACTGCTTCGTCTGCAAGCTCGTCGCATTGAAGATCCAGGTGCAAGTCAGGCACTTCATGAAGCGGTACGGCGAATCGCTTCAATCGCACTTGTGCACGAAACTCTCTCAAGCAGTGCGGATTTGTCGGTGGCATTTGATGATGTACTAGATCGTCTGGTAAACCATGCGCTGGAATTAACGCCTCGCATGAGAGAACTGAAAATTTCGCGTTCGGGCAATTTAGGCGAACTCGAATCTCGCATCGCGACGCCATTGGCGCTGGTGATTACTGAACTGATTTATAACGCACTAGAGCATGGACTCGAAAACGAGGGAAGCAAACTCGAAATAAAAATTGATAGAAAAGAGAAGTCCGTAGTAGTTACCATCGCCGATGATGGAGTTGGACTGCCTGAGGGCTTTACTTTGGCCGAGTCATCAAACCTCGGACTTCAGATTGTTCGCACTTTGACTGAGAATGAATTGCGCGGGACTTTGATTCTAGAATCTGATAGCGACGAGACTCGCGCTATCTTGAGATTTCCGATTAACTAAAGCGGGAAAATTAGTTATGGAGTCCGTTGTCCATAAGACGGGCACGGTTTCGTGCTGCACGACGCTTAAGAGCGCGACGCTCGTCCTCTGAGAGGCCGCCCCAGACACCAGCATCCTGGCCAGATTCGAGCGCCCATGCAAGGCAGGCATCTTTTACGATACAGCGATTGCAGACCTTCTTCGCCTCTTCAATCTGGGTGATTGCAGGTCCTGTATTTCCAACAGGGAAGAAGAGTTCAGGATCTTCTTCACGGCAGGCAGATTGATGTCTCCAATCCATGGGGAAGCTCCTTTACAGCGGAAATCGGATTACTCACAGAGTGTGAGGCTGGTAATTCTCCCTTGTCGTGAGGCCTTAAACAAGGATGTAGCGGAAAAAAGATTTCAAAAGTGAGGTGATTTACCTCGCGCCGATGAAGCTGTGCCCCCGACAGGATTCGAACCTGTGCACCTGCCTCCGGAGGGCAGTGCTCTATCCCCTGAGCTACGGGGGCGCAGAGAGTAGGTTATCCGACTATGAGCGACTTCAATTCTGCCACTGCCTACTTTGCCACTGGATGTTTCTGGGGCGCCGAGCGTAGATTCTGGAATCTTCCCGGAGTTATTTCTACCCGCGTCGGATATATGGGTGGCATTAAGGAAAACCCGACCTATGAAGAAGTCTGCACCGGAAAGACTCTCCATGCAGAGATGGTTGAAGTAAATTTTGATCCATCAGTTATTTCTTATCGCAGATTATGTGAAGAGTTCTGGGTGATGCATGATCCGACCTCTCTCAATCAACAAGGGGGCGATATCGGAACTCAGTATCGAAGCTCGATTTATTACACGTCGGTTGAGCAAAAGGTTGTTGCTGAAGAAACGAGAGATTTATATCAAGCAGCTCTCACAGCAGAAGGAATCGACAAAATAGTCACCGAGATTTGTAGCGCTGATGGAGTGATCTTTTATCCTGCCGAGGAATACCACCAACGTTATTTGGAGAAGAATCCGAATGGGTATGACTGTCACTCCAGCACCGGGATTAGGTTTCCTAACAATTAGCTGAGGGCTCTCCAGCAGTACCACGCGATGACGCTGCGATAAGGGCGAAACTTCTCGCCTTTGACTTCAAGTGCAGCAGAAGATATTTCTTCAGTTAACGCGTAGATTTTCTCCCAGCCACGCCGGACACCTAAATCGCCGGTTGGCCAGATATCTAATCGCCCAAGTTGAAACATCATGAACATGTCGACGGTCCAAGGACCGATTCCCCACAGCGCTGTAAGCTTTTTGAAAATCTCCTCATCGCTTTCAATCTCATGCAAATTCTTAAAGTCGATTTCCTTGGAAAGAGCGGCTTGCACAAGACCTTGAATGGTTTTGAATTTTGCCCCCGAGAGGCCAGCCTCGCGCAGCTCACTTTCACTCAGTGCGGCTAATCTGGCTGGAAGAATTCGCCCGCCCGCTGCCTTCTTCACTCTGCCAAAGATTGTGTCAGCTGCTTTTACTGCGAGCTGTTGAGAGATAACGGATTCAACAAGTGATTCAAAGTGGGTAACAGGCTTTGGGTTGCGGCCAATGGTGCAGAGCGGGTGAGCCTCAATCACCTTTGCGAATTTTCGATCTCGCGTAGCCAAATCAGCGGTGACCTTCTTCATCTCTCTTTCAGTAATTGGGGTGATAGGCACATGGGCAATCATGGAGATTCGTGGACTGGAGTGCAATACTTCCGGTCATGAGCGATTTTCATCTCGTGCCGCTGGGCGAACTACAAACACACAAATCTGAAAAGTGGAGAGCATTTCCTAAGGATGTTCTACCTCTTCCTGTCGCAGAGATGGATTTTCCAGTAGCAGAACCCATCCGCCGCACTTTGACTGAGATGGTTGATAAATCAGATCTTGGCTACCTCGGTGCGATCCCCGAGATGGGGGAGGCATTTGCAGCTTTTGCATCTCGTCGATTCGGATGGCGCCCAGATCCATCACAAATTCGAATCGCAGCAGATGTCGGTGTCGGAATCGTCGAGACTCTTCGCGTTATTACCAATTATGGCGACAAGATTCTTTTGAACTCTCCGGTCTATCCAAACTTCTGGACCTGGGCCAACGAGACTCATCTCAAGATTGTGGATGTTCCGCTCACTCGTGCAGATGAAGAAATTAATGGTTCGCCGTGGCACTTCGATTGGGCAGGGATCGAAGCTGCCTATAAATCAGGAATCAAAGTGCATCTGATCTGCAATCCTCACAATCCGCTTGGTCGCGTCTATACCCGCGATGAGCTAGAGCGTCTTGTTGAACTTGCACATGCCAATAACGTAATCATTATTAGCGATGAGATTCATTCACCACTCACATACTCCGAGCAGAAGTTCACGCCATTTCTCACATTGGGCGAGAAAGCACGCGAAGTCGGAATTACTGTAACTGCTGCAAGTAAAGGCTGGAATATCGCAGGACTCAAGTGCGCAATCATCGTGACAGAAAATGCGCAGATGCATCAACG
>NZ_JBJTMK010000031.1:0-4232 GCF_046070465.1 Candidatus Planktophila sp.
CATCTTGTACAACTGCAGAACTTGTGGAGACATCGGGCAGAACTGCGTAGTGATAGAAGCCGGTATAGATACCTGCATCCTGCGCGCCTTTGCGGTCTGCTGCTAGATATTTCACTGCCAATCGATCTGAATCTTGCCGAGAATCCGATGCCTTAATCATGACAAAGCGTAGGCCTGCTGCATGCATCTTGGCGAAGTTGATCGGCTTGTCATTGGGATGTTGCCAACGCGAGATATCTGCACCGTGAATGCGATTGCCAGGTCCGGCCATTGCAAGAATGGATTCAACGGGTGCCGCCTGTGAAGGTGCCGCAGTAATAGGGAAAGAGAGCATTACCGCTGCAGAGAGGGATGCGATTGCCTTCTTCATGGTTTTTTACTTTTCGATGATGACGACAGAGATACCAAAGACATCACGAATCACGCTTTGAAGTTGAGGTGCCATGCGCAGGCGAGCTTCACGAAAATCATGGCCCGTTGCAAGCTTTGCCGGATCTGAAAAATCGAGAGTCAGACGACCGTTATCAAAGGATTCGAGGCGGCCGTCAAAGAAAGCCATCCATGCAACACGGTTAGCGCGCTCTAGGAGATCGAGAACCTCATTCCACCGTGCACGTAAATCAGCGACGGTAAGTTCAGCGGACATGCCCTGAACTTTACAGTACGGCTATTGAGTTAGATCGCGTGCTCTCGAGGAGAGCCAAGCCACTTGAAGTACTCGGAGGCAAGAATTACCCGCATATTGCGCCCCTTCTCGTGCACAACATGAAGGTGCTGCGCGATACGAGTGATAGTTTGTTCGACGGATTTCTCACTGACAAAACGTGCCTTGCCGATATCGGAGTTACTAAGACCCAGCGCCAAGAGGCGAAGAGTTTCGATCTGGATATCGGTGAGGGAGCTCAGCGATGCATCCCACTCATTGGCTACCCAAGCAGTGCGAGATTCTGGCCGATTTGCGATATCAACTGCGTTGCGAATTTCATGGAGATCGCTCAGCGCTGATTTCTCAATGAGTTGAGTTCCATGTGGCAAATCTTCCTGGCGAATTCCGTAGAGACGTAAATCAGGAGAATCCGTCAATAGGACTATGCCGAGTGACGGATTGAGTTTGCGGAAGGTGAAGAGGAGGTCGATACATGATTGATCGCAGCCCTGATAGTTAAAGAGGACGGAGTGAGGATGTACCGCGCGAAAGAGGGCAAGCGCGCTCTGGGTATCTGATGCCTGTCCAACAACATCGAGACCTTGCATCCGCAATGAATCAGCTAAAGTGGCAAGTTCAAAGCGATTGCAATCGAGAATGAGGATTCGTGGCTTTTCAATCGTAAATGTGTCCATGTCGATGAAGGTATCGACAAAAGTGAGCTGGCAGTAGTGATGTGATGCTCTTGTGAAGATAACGTGAACTTACCTCAGGGAACGCCCACTCTATTTGAGGATTGTGGCTACCGCTTGTGGAATTGCCTCGACGATACCCGATGCACTTACCGGGCCGCCGCCCGAGATAATTTCAGCTGCCTTGTTATGAATGAGCGCGCCAGTTGCCGCTACCTCTGCAAGTCTGCGGGTGTCATTGAGAATTTCAATGTAATTAGTTGCAACGAGTGCGCCAATAATTCCTGCCAGCACATCACCAGAGCCAGCGGTTGCAAGCCAGGTCGTAGCAGGTGGAAGTTCGATGATGAAGTCATCTTGCGCAATGACAGTCTTGAATCCTTTGAGTAAAACTGTGACCGCTAACAGTTCTGATGCTTTCTGCGCCCATTCGCGAGGATTAGCTTCAATAAGCTCGGTGCTGACAATCAGACCACGTTGGGCAAGAAGTTTTGAAAGTTCGCCTGAATGTGGAGTAATCAGCGTTGGTTGCTCAAGTGATCCTGCAAGGTGAAGTGCCCCTGCGTCGAGAACAGTAGGAACTGACTGGCGATTGAGGAGCGCAAACCAAAGATGGCGAAGCCATGTAGTGATATCACTATATTTCTTGGAATCGATTCCAGATCCAGCAAGCCATGCAGTCACTGGTCCAGGTTGAACAATAGCTTCAGGTGTGCGGTGGAGAACAAGATGAGCAAGCCCTGAATTGCTATGAAAGCGAAGCGCGCCTAGACCAGTTGCAATTGCAGCACTTGTTGTTAAAACCGCGGCACCTGGATATTTGGCAGAACCGGTAATTGCGCCAAGAGTTCCGCGAGAGTATTTGTGATCAAGCGCGCTTGGAACGATGATGCATTTGGCTGCATCTTTTGCTTTCCAGATTTTAATGGTCATCTATCCCACCTGATTTACAGTCAATATTGTGCCTGGAATCTCCGGGCGAGCTGGAGAGCTCTGTGCTGGCACGCTCAGAATTTTAGTTCTTAGCGTTGTACCGGCAGAAGAGATCATGAGTTGGAAGTAGTCGCCAGAGGTTGCGTCGACGAAGAAGTTCCATGCGGCAACGTTACGTGAGTTGGCACCTGAGAAAATCATGTCGGTGTTAGTCCAAGGGACATTAGTACATGCTCCAGCATTGCTCCCCTTACACAGCCAGATAGAGATGGTGTCATCTCCCGCATCTTCTTTGATGACCTGGGATGAGAACGCAATACTAAATTTTCCAGATGTTGAAAAAGTGATTTTGCTTCCTGATGTAACCGTGATGTCCTTAGCAAATTGTGTTATTCCTAGTGGAATTGGTGTGGCCACATTTTGTACAAGTATCACTGTTGTGGTGTCATAGAAAGATCCGTAGGCACCAAATCCACCAGGTGCGCCTGCTGCACCGGTTGCACCGGTTGGTCCCTGGCTACCGACCGGACCCTGCGGGCCGGTAATCGATGATCCGACTCCCCAACCTGCCCGTTCTGACTTCGGTCCATAAATCATTTTTGTGGTGATATCGAGATAGAAGTCTCCGACAAAACCAGTTTGTGAGTCAGGTGCTGCCATTCCACTGATCAGCGCAGCACCAGTTTTACCAACGGCGCCTAATTCGCCAATCATCGAACTACCTGCACCCCAAACTCCGGCGATTCGAGGCCCATAGATTTTCTTGGCAGCAGAGTCGATATAGAAATCTCCGTCATGGCCAGTTTGAAAATCTACTGGAGCGCCCGAACCTGTGTGCACGACAGATTCAGGTGCCAAAGCTGGAATCACCAACTTCACTAACTTCTCACTCTTGCTGCACTTGGTGACTTTCTCTGAGACAAGTCGAGCGTCACCTGTTGCAATGTTGACGCAATTTCTCACTGAGGTTCGAGAAATCTCGCCGGCATGAAGTGGGGTGATTCCAACAAGGTTGAGCAGGAGGGCAATCGAAAGAACTTTTCTCATGCCCAAATCATAGAGCTAGGCGAACTTACCAATCTTGAAGGCCGCGAGCTCGCTGGCAGGTCGACTTTGGCCGCCATGCTGACCATTAAATCCTGCTGAACCATCACGTCCGCAGAGACCCTTAATAACAGAAGCTCCACCTGGATGACGATTGATCCACTTGGTGAGGTCGTAAACATTTCCATTGATTGCCGACCAGCAGCTGGCAGCGGTTGCATGTTTCTTCAAGTCGGCTGCGTTGTAAGTGCCAGCCACCTTGCTAGTCGCAGTCGCCTTGGGAGTAGCTGATGCCTTTGCTGCGGCAGAAGTTGCTTCCGGTAACTTGCCTTTCCAGACAGCTTCGGCACCGGTATGCCCTGTGAGGAAAGTAAGTACCAATACTGCAATGGCAGCAAGAACTGTTGTGTGACCTAGTGGTGTCACCGCGCGAGCTTTACGACCTTTACTAGAGCGGTACCAAATCAAGGTAAGCACCATAAAGACAAAGGCTGTGTAGGTTAAGAGCGATGCATAATCCGCATGTTTCACTGGTGTACCAATCTTCTCTGAGAGAGCTTCGCCGGATTGTTTAGCAACTAGTACTGCTGCTGATCCGAGTACGACTGCAACTGTGGTGATGAAGGAATATTGGCTCTTGAGCTTTGGCATGTAAATCATGGCAATCAACGCAGTTGCAGCCAATGGCAAGATAACAACAGCAAAATGAACGATAAGAGGATGAACGGGTAGGCCGGCGATTGAGTACAAGAGTGATTCCATGGATGAATTAAGTCATATCTCGGTTAAAACTCAGTGAATGAAACCTGAGAGATTGCCGATAGCATTGCTGTATGCGCAGATTTGCGGTGGTTTCCCTATTTATTACTCTCATTTCCTTGCCGAGCTCACATGCGGAATCAATCCTGAATTCAGAT
>NZ_JBJTMK010000032.1:0-5359 GCF_046070465.1 Candidatus Planktophila sp.
CAACCACGCTTGGTGGCTATATCGCTCTCCGCGCCTCTGATCGTTTCCACCTTGTATTGGGCCTTTCCGCTGGCTTGCTTCTCGGTCTTGTGGGCTTTGATCTTCTCCCTGAAGTCTTTGAGATGAATCACGACACTTGGCTTGGAGTCCCGGCTGTCTCAGTTGCACTTCTTGCAGGATTTTTAACGCTTCATATCGTTGAAGGTTTCTTTGGTTCGCACGAGCCAGCAGAATCTGATTACGGCCACGATCACGAGCACCACAACATCGCAGGTGCAGTGGGTGCACTTGCAATGGGTGGACATGTTTTTCTCGACGGTATCGGACTTGGCGTCGCCTTTCAGATTGATACCAAGCTTGGTTTCGCAGTATTTCTTGCTGTTCTGGTTCACGCATTTAGCGATGGTTTAAATACAGTCTCGTTGATGGTCAAGAGCGGACATTGGACATCACGGTCTTATGCACTTCTTGGCGTGGATGCGATTGCACGTATCGGTGGAGCCACTTTCGGAACATATCTCGCACTCAGTGATTCTTTATTGTCGATATATCTCGCACTCTTTAGTGGCTTTCTTATCTATCTTGCAACATCACATATCTTGCCTGAGGCGCACTCGCGACATTCAAGCCGTTGGACCTTTGGTGCAACAATTGTCGGAGTAATCGCGATGTGGGCTATCGTCGCGGCGCTTGGCTAAGAGTTACGCTTTCCCGAACCTTCTATCTCTGCACGAATACTCTTCAATTGCTCGCCATAATTGGGCTGGCGTCATATCCGGCCAGAGCACATCCATAAATACAAATTCAGCATACGTTGCTTGCCATGGCAAGAAGTTGCTGGTGCGTTGCTCGCCAGATGAACGCAAGAACAAATCGACATCACTCATCTTTGGTGAATAGAGATACTTCTCAAAAGTCTTCTCGGTGATCGAATCAGCTTTAACTTTTCCGCGTTTAACATCGCGAGCCAGCTCTGCCGCAGCATCCACAATCTCTGCACGCCCGCCATAATTGACGCACATATTGAGAGTGAATTTCTTATTCTTTGAAGTGAGCTCTTCTGCCTCTTGAAGCTCTTGAATCACTGACTTCCAGAGACGTTGAGGACGACCAACCCATTGCACTTTGACGCCGAGCTCGTGGAGGCGATCACGACGATTGCGCAGTGATTCACGGCTATAGCCCATCAAGAATTTCACTTCTTCGGGCGTGCGCTTCCAATTTTCGGTAGAGAACGCGTAGGCACTCATCTCTTTGACGCCAAATTTCATTGCAGCTTCTACGAGTTCGAAGAGAACTTTCTCACCAGCTTCATGGCCCGCCGTGCGAGGAAGGCCACGTTGTTTCGCCCAACGACCATTGCCATCCATCACGACAGCGATGTGGTGAGGGACTTCAATCTTCTTCTTGCTCATGCACGCTCCACCATAGGCAGACTGCGAAGTCCGCGTTCAAGGTGCCATTGTAAATAGGCGGCAATCAATCCACTAGCTTCACGACGGTTTTTACCTTCGCTCGAGGATGCGGTCTGCCAATCAGCATTCAGAAGCGCATCCATTAACTGCAGCGTCTCGGGTGCAGGGGTAGCAGATGCGGATGGGCGACAGTCGTTGCAGACAGATCCGCCACCGACGAGTGAGAAGTATCGATGTGGCCCTGGCTTTTCGCATCGCGAACATTGCGAGAGCGACGGTGCATATCCACCGATAGAAAGTGAACGTAGAAGAAATGCATCGAGAATCAGTGACGGGTCATATCTATTTTCAGCAAGGGCGCGCATGCCACCCACAACAAGTGCGAACTCTTGCGGAGCAGGCTCTTGCTCGTGGGGCGAGAATCGTTCTGCAGTTTCTAAAATTGCATGAGCTATTGTCCAACGCTGATAGTCGCTTGAGATTTCTTCACCGTAGTTCATCAACGCTTCAACTTGAGTAATGGTGTCGAAGGTGCGACCCGTGTGAAGTTGAATATCAACGTGGCTGCCGGGCTCGAGGCGCGCACCGAATTTCGACATCGTGCGACGGACGCCCTTTGCCACCCCACGAATCCGACCGTGTTCTTTGGTGAGCATGGTAATGATGCGATCGGCCTCACCGAGCTTTTGGGTACGCAGAACTATCGCTTCATCACGATAGAGGGCGCCTTTGGTACTCACGGCGCTAAGGGTAGTTAGCGAATAGCGCGGTTGATTGCAGACACGACTGCCTTCAGTGAAGCAGTTGTCGTATTAGGGTCGATTCCGACTCCCCAAAAGACATCTCCGCCGATTGCGCATTCGAGATATGCAGCAGCAGAGGCATCTCCGCCTGCAGAGAGAGCGTGCTCATGGAAATCGAGAACGCGAACATCGACGCCGTAATGATTGAGAATGTTGCAGAAGGCAGCGATAGGTCCATTGCCATGGCCCTGAAGTTCGATTGCTTCACCGCGATCTGTCATCTGCACAGTCAGCTGAACATCTTCATTCATGACAGATGATTGCGCCAAGCCCTTCAGTCGGAAGCGTCCCCATGGAGCAGATTCTGTTGGTAGATACTCATCTTCAAAGATGTTCCACAATTGATCTGCAGTAACTTCGCCACCTTCGTGATCGGTCTTGGCCTGAACAATCTTCGAGAATTCAATCTGCTGACGACGTGGAAGGTCGAGGTGGTGCTCAGTCTTCAAGAGATAGGCAACTCCGCCCTTGCCAGACTGGGAATTCACACGGATAACAGCTTCGTATGAGCGACCAATATCTTTTGGGTCGATAGGCAGATAAGGAACGGCCCATGTGTGTTGATCAACTGGAACCCCAGCTGCAGCAGCATCGCGCTCAAGGTGTTCGAAGCCCTTCTTAATTGCATCCTGGTGCGAGCCAGAGAATGCAGTAAATACCAAGTCGCCACCGTATGGGTGACGCTCTGGAACCTTGAGCTGGTTTGCATATTCCACGGTACGGCGAATTTCATCGATATCGCTGAAATCAATATGGGGATCGATTCCGTGCGAGACCATGTTCATGCCTAGGGTTACAAGACAAACGTTTCCGGTTCGCTCACCATTGCCAAATAAAGTTCCTTCGATGCGGTCTGCACCTGCAAGGAATCCAAGTTCAGCTGCAGCAACACCTGTTCCGCGATCATTATGTGGGTGCAATGAAACGATGACAGAGTCGCGATTATTGAGATTGCGGCACATCCATTCGATGGAATCTGCATAAACGTTTGGAGTTGCCATTTCAACTGTTGCGGGAAGATTCATGATTGTCTTCCACTGTGGTGTTGGCTTCCAAATATCATTGACTGCGTTACAGACCTCAACAGCGAATTCAAGTTCTGTCCCCGTATATGACTCAGGAGAATATTCAAAGGAAATCTTTGTCTCAGGAACTGTCTTCATGAGATCGAGGCAGAGCTGAGCGCCATCCGTAGCGATCTTCTTGATGCCTTCTTTATCAAGACCAAAGACCACGCGACGTTGCAAAGTAGATGTCGAGTTATAAAGATGAATAATCGCCTGCTTTGAGCCAGCGATGGCTTCATAGGTACGACGGATAAGCGGTTCGCGAGCCTGAGTTAAAACCTGGATGATGACATCGTCAGGAATCAAGCCCTCATCAATAATTTTGCGAACGAAATCAAAATCAGTCTGAGATGCAGATGGGAAGCCCACCTCAATCTCTTTGTAACCCATGGCAACGAGCAACTTGAACATCGCCAACTTACGAGGTGTATCCATTGGATCGATGAGCGCCTGGTTGCCATCGCGGAGATCGACCGATGACCACTTAGGAGCCGCTGTCATCTTCTTATCTGGCCAGGTGCGATCGGTGAGTTCTACAGGGATAAAGGATGAGTATCGATGCACAGGCATCTTTGAGGGTGTTTGCTTCGGGAAATTCATTGACTTGCTCCTATTTGTTGTGGGCCGACTTGTTACCGGCGACACCAAACCCCGCAGCGAGGAGACCGGTGATTAGGCCTCGCTACGGCGGATAAGGAGGAGTCCGCGGAGCTTCATAGTGGGGTAATCCTACCCCGCCCCTACTTACTTTCCAAGGGGCGGTATCCGTATCTCAATAATTAAGAAACGAGAGTGGATGCGAAGATCTGCCATGCAAGAGCTGACTTCGCAACCAATGAGAGGGTGATGTACGTGCGCTCTCCTCGGAGATAGTCAGACCACTTTCCAACTTTTTTGTATTGAAGCCATTGCACAAGTGCAAAGACATTAAAGAGCACGAAGAGCGAGATCACGATTCCATAGACAAAGCCTGGAGCTGAAGTCCCTGCTGGACCACCAATGCTCAAAACATAGATAGTGATTGCAATCCAAGGCACGATTCCTGCGATGCAGCCAAAGATGAATGGGAGCCATCGACCGTTACCTGGAGTCTCATACTTCTCTTGGAGCCATCCAAAGAGAATCATTGAGGCATTCGCCCCAAATAGAGCAATGATTGCTGCAACATCAGAGATGCCGCAGATAAGTGCAATCAAGACAATCATCACAGATGAACTGATGGAGTATTCAACCCATCTAAAGAAGTTGCGTTGTTCTTTTAGGCCTAGTGAATATCGATAGAAGAACTGCGGTGATGCAACTACAAAATGAAAGAGAGCCGAAAGTCCTAAGAAGATTGCAACTGTCAGTCCGATTGGGGCATCCAGGAGAACAATTGGTTCTGTGAATGTTGATCCTGGAGGACCTGCCATATATCGAGCAACAATGGGAAGAGTAAAGCCATTGGCAAGTGCGAGAACTACACCCATCTGGGCTAGATGCAGGAGACCGGCCACGATGTTGGCGCGACGTAACTTGGTGACATTTACTTCTTTGCCCATACCTATAAAGGTACAAGGGGTCTTCAGGATTTTCCTGCCGAATTAGCGGCCAGTTCTTTCAAGAACTAGAGAACGGGTAGATAACGATCGAGCTCGTATTGGCTGACCTGGCGGCGATAGTCCAGCCACTCTGCTCGCTTATTACGCAGTACATATTCGAAGACATGCTCGCCCAGTGTTTCGCGAACCAGGTCGCTCTTCTCCATAATAGAAATAGCCTCATTGAGATTAGCTGGAAGCTTCTCTGTCTCAGTCGATGCCGCAAGTGTGTACTTGCCTTCGATTCCCTTCAGTCCCGCTGCAATCATCACTGCATAGGCAAGGTATGGATTACATGCAGAATCCGGTGAACGGAATTCGATACGAGTTGAGTTCTCTTTGTTGGGCTTGTACATAGGAATGCGAACAAGAGCCCCGCGATCATTGTGGCCCCAGTTAATAATTGCGGGCGCTTCGCCCCCGCCTTGTAGACGCTTATACGAATTGACCCACTGATTGGTAATAGCTGTAATTTCCGATGCATGCTTCAAGAT